>CAZTEZ010000299.1:0-4162 GCA_964611815.1 uncultured Bacteroidia bacterium
CCAAAAATCTCTTCTAGCGCCTGCGAACGGATCGATTGCTCGGATTTAGCCGTCGGCGAGAAGATCATGCCATCGTTGTCGTTGCGATCGCGAGCGATGTAGCCGTTGCGTTCGAGGTCGTCGATGAAATCGGACATGCCGTACTGGTCGTCGGTGAGCTGATACTCGCGATCTAGCTCGTGCATCCAGTCGAGTGCCTCAGCGACATCGCCGCTGGTGTGGGTCAGCAGCTCCAAGAAAATCTTGAGCAGATTCTCGAAGTTGGCTTGCTGCTCATGCAGTTCAGGACGGTATTCGGTAAAACGGTGACCAATCATAACGTGATAACGACATTCGTTGTAGGTTCGTTGCGATGCCGCAGAAAAAGACATCCCATTTGCTTAAGGTACTGCATTTAAGTAGCGAACGAAACATTCGCGGTGGCGAGATTCAGATTCAGCTACTCATCGAAGAGCAGTTGAAAGACCCTTCGCTGGAGGTGCACTTGATTTCTCGACACGACTCTTCGATGTTGCAGTGGCAGCACGAGATGGGGGTTGCGGGCACATCAGCGGCTTTCAGAAATAGCCTAGATGTATTCTCTGCTGCAAAGATCGCGTCTTACGCCAAAGCGCATCAGATCGACCTCATTCAAGTGCACACGTCCAAGGGGCACTCAGCAGCTTTTTTAACGAAAGTCTGGGGCAGCTCGGTGCCGATCATCATCCACCGCCGGGTGCCCGACCCGCCCAGCGGCTCGGTGCTCAGTCGAAGCAAATACAACAGCAAACGGGTGAGGGGTATCATTTGTGTGTCGGAATACATCAAACGCACCTTGCCCGAATGGATCTATAGCCATGTCCAACGGGAGGTGGTGCACAGCGCTGTCCGAGCCGGGCAGTTTCAGCTCGCAGGCAATTGGGATGCCCTCCGTGCTGCTTTCTGCACGGAGCATGGCATTGACCCGACCCAGACGCTCATCTGCATGAACAGCGCCCTCAGCAAGGAGAAGGGCCACCACATCGCGCTGCGAGCGCTGGCTGCACTTCCTGAACATGAGCGAGCGCTTGTTCAGCTTCTCATTTTCGGCGAGGGCAAAGACCGTTCAGCCATCGCGAAGTTGGCTGAAAAACTCGGGCTCAAAGAGCTAGTCCACTTTTTTGGGTTTCGGCAAGATTTCTTTCGGATTCTGCCGCTCATGGACTTGCTGCTTTTCCCATCGCTCAAGGAGGGGCTGGGTACAGGTATTTTGCAAGCTCAAGCCTCGGGCGTACCAGTTATCGGAAGTGCTGTAGATGGCATTCCTGAGCTCATTGAGCCCGACACAACCGGCTGGTTGGTGCCACCAGGAGATGCGTCTGCGCTGGCAGCACAGGTGCAAGCCTTTCTGAACGGTAAGCTGCCTGTTCAAACAGTGGCCGAAGCGGCCCAGCAGCAGGTGCAGCAGCACTTTTCGCCCGAAGCCATGGCCGGTGCCATTCGGGCGCTTTATACCGCCTTTCGTGCGCACTAAGCGCCCAGAACCGCGCTATTTTCGACGAAACAACCCTAACGCCCGTTTAACGAAACAGAATCGCTCGGTCTGTCCGTTATCTTAGTAAGATACTCTCCTTCTGTACTCACCGGTTTCACCTCCAAGATTTGGTCACATTTATGTCAACTGAACACCTTGAAGAACTGAACGCCTTTGAACAAGCCAAGGCGTATTTTGAGCAACGCAATTGGCGCAATGCCATTTGGGCGTTTGAGGATGCCATGCTTGACGACGATGCCGACGAGGCGGAGTGCATGTACTACCGTGCGCGCTGCAAACAAGAAATGGGCGATTTGGCAGGCGCTATGGTCGATTATGCTATTGCACTCGACCGCGAGTCGGAATACACGCCTGACATCGAAGCGCGCATGCAGGCCATTCGCGACTACTACCGCAAAGAACGTGGCATCGAGCTGCCCGAGCCGCAGCAGTCGGTCTTGAACGCGGCTATACGGGTCTGAAACCCCCTATTCATAATGACAGATTGTGGGTTTGATTCTTGAGTGGGCCTCGTCTCTTGCTTCGAAGTATCTAGCCCAATACTGCACTTGAAGCGTCAGCGACTTGGCACCTGATGTTTATTTGGTAAAGGTCGCGGGGCAGACGACGCGTTTTGTGAAGCAGTAATTGGCTGCTCATCAATCCTTAACAAGCGAAATGAAATTGAACCCGCTCAAATCCGAGCGGGTTCTTTACTTTTGGGGGCCGGCTTTGGAAGCTGGCCGATCACCTTTTCAACGCAAATCAGCAGCGCTTTGACGCTAAACGACCTGCTCGATCAGTACGCGCAGTTGCCCGACATCACGCAGCTCGCGCAAAACATTCGTGAATCCGACGATTCGCGCCACTACCATCTTGCCCAAACCTATGGCAGCCAGCGCCAACTGCTGGCGGCAGCACTTTTAACGCAGACCGACCGCTCGGGCGTGATGCTCGTGAACGAGCGCGAGGCAGCCATCTACGCCGCCAACGAGCTGGAGGCGCTGCTGCCAGAGCGTCGCGTGTTGGTCTTCCCGGCCAGCGGCAAAAAACCGGGCGAGTACGAGAACGTTGACAACGCCAACGTGCTGCAACGCGCCGAGGTGCTCAACGCCGTGAACAGCAGCCAGCCCGGTCAGACGGTCATTGTCACCTACCCGGAAGCACTGTTGGAGAAAGTCGTGAACCGCAAGGCGCTCGTACAGAACACCCTCCGCGTGGAGCAGGGCCACGATTTGGGACAAGATTTCGTCGCCGAAGTACTCAGCGAGTACGGTTTCCAGGAAGTGAGCTTCGTAGTGGAGCCCGGCCAATACGCCATCCGCGGTGGGCTCATCGACGTGTTTAGCTACTCGAGTGACTACCCGTTTCGCATCGAATTTCTGGGCGACGAGGTGGATTCGATCCGCAGCTTCGACCCGGTCTCGCAGCTCTCGAAGAAGAACTTCACGGAAATCGCACTCATCCCGGATGTACACGGCGGGCTGATCTCCGAGGAGCGCGTGTCATTCTTCGAGTTCGTTTCGCCCAGAACGCTCTGGTTTGTTGAAGACCTGAATTATGCCCAGGCCGAACTGGAGAAGTACCACGAGAAGCGCATGGGCGACTACCGCGCCGAGCTCGTCATCAACCCCGGCAATTTGCGCTCGAGCATCGGGGCGTTTACTTTGATTGAAATCGGCAAAGAGGCACGCCTGACGCCCGACCAGCGCTTCGAGTTGAAAGCCACACCCCAACGGCAGTTCCACAAGGAGTTTCGGATGCTCGCCGAGCATTTCATGCAGAACCAGGAGCAGCAGTATCGCAACTTCATTCTCTCCGAAAACCCCAAGCAGATCCAGCGTCTGCAGGAAATCCTTGCTGGGCACGAGCCCGTGGTTCAGGTGACTGGCATCGAGGGCAGCCTGCACCGCGGGTTTATCGACGAGCAGTTGAAGCTGGCGGTGTACACCGACCACGAGATCTTCCAGCGCTACCACCGTTACAAATCGCGGGAAGTCTCAAAGCGCGGGCAGGCATTAACGCTCAAAGAACTAACGGATCTCAACCCTGGCGATTTTGTCACGCACGTCAACCACGGCATAGCAAAGTTCGGCGGGCTGGAGATGATCGAGGCGGGCGACCACCGCCAGGAAGCCGTTAAGCTGTTCTTCCGCGACAACGACGTTGTGTACGTGAACATCAACGCGCTGCACAAAATCGGGAAGTTCACCGGTCGCGAGGGCACCGCGCCCCGCCTCAGCAAACTGGGCTCGGCGGAATGGGAGCGCAAAAAGCAGCGGGTGAAAAAGCGCGTGAAAGAACTCGCGTTCGACCTCATCGAGCTGTACGCTAAACGGAAAGCGCAAAAGGGTCATGCGTATTCGGAAGACACCAACCTTCAACGCGAACTGGAAGCCAGTTTCCTGTACGAAGACACGCCCGACCAGGCCACCGCCGTCGAGGCCGTTAAAGAAGACCTGGAAGCGCCCTACCCCATGGACCGCCTGGTGTGTGGCGATGTGGGTTTCGGTAAAACGGAAGTCGCGGTTCGGGCGGCGTTCAAAGCTGTGTCAGATGGCAAGCAAGTGGGCGTGCTGGTGCCGACGACCGTCCTGGCCATGCAGCACGCGAACACCTTCCGCGAGCGCTTCGATGGCCTGCCGGTGGTCGTGGAGGTGGTCAACCGTT
>CAZTEZ010000300.1:0-4134 GCA_964611815.1 uncultured Bacteroidia bacterium
CATCGATTCCGCAGAAGCCGCTATTAACACTGCAACCACAGTCGTTGAGCAAAAGCTCGCAGACGTGGACACCGACAAGTACGACCCCATTTTACTCGAGGAAGATGAGTTTCCGCCCTACGGCAAGCGCCAGAACGCCACGCCGTACCACACTGTGACGTGGTTTCTGTACTTCATGCAGGAAGATCAGTACGATCCTGTGAAAGCCTCTGAGGCGCTCTATTTAAGCGGTGGAAAGCCCGAAAAAGCGCGCAAAAAGTTGTCTCAACAGCTCCTCAAAGTGCTGGATGGCTACGGCATTTTCATTGATCTCGATGTATTGCCACGCGATCCTGCATACGCCGATTCGACCGGGAAACACGTGTACAGGCTCTCGAAAGACCTCGAAAGCGTGTACCTCGAGCGCATCAATAACCACTGGTACTTCTCGCGCGCAACGGTGCGCAAAATTCTGGGGCTGTATGACGACATGTTCCCCTTTGGTCTGGAAAAGCTGGTGGCGGCGCTTCCACAAAAAGGCTCGTTTTTGGGGCTGAAGACCTACCAATATATCATGCTGGCGCTGCTGATCGTCGTCACACTGATACTTTACGTGCTGACGTACAAGGTGATCGGCGCCTTTATCATCAACGTCGTCGCCTCGCGTGGTTGGAAGCAGATTGCGCAGAAATACATCGCGCCGGTCACCAAGCCCTTCTCGTTCTTTTTGATGCTCATTTTCATTCGAGCCGTCTTGCCAGCCATCGGTTTGCCGGTGCAGTTAAACGAAGTGCTGTTCTTTGTCCTGAAGCTCGGCATCCCGTTCATGGGCATCATCATCGCTTTCCGATTGGTCAATTTCGCGGGCCATTTCGGCGAGAAGTTCGCTGACAAAACCGAAAGCAATCTCGACGACCAGCTGCTGCCCATTATCAAAACAGTCCTGAAGGTCATCATCGGCATTACCGGTTTCGTCGTTATCCTCGACAATTTCGGCGTGAATGTCACGGCGCTGTTGGCCGGCCTGTCGATCGGTGGTCTGGCCTTCGCGTTTGCGGCTCAGGATACCATTTCGAATTTCTTTGGCTCGATGATGATCTTCGTCGACAAGCCCTTCCAAATCGGTGATTGGGTCAAGTTTGGCGACAAGTCCGGCACCATCGAGAGCGTCGGCATGCGCTCGACCCGAGTTCGCGCCGACCACGATTCGGTTATCAGCATCCCGAACGGCGAACTCGCGAATATGGTCATCGAAAACTATGGCCTGCGCCGGTTCCGTGCCTACTGGACGAACTTCGGTCTGCAATACGACACGCCTCCGGATTTGCTCGAAGCCTACGTCGACGGTCTGCGCGAAATTGTCCAGGGCCACCCAATGATGCACTCCGAACGGCACGAGATTCACGTGAACAGCCTGGCTGACAGCTCGATCAATATCATGGTGTTCGTGTTCTTCAAAGTGCCGAGCTGGAGCATGGAACTCGTCGCAAAACAGGAGTTTATCTTGTCTTCTCTGCGCCTGGCCGAGCGCTTGGGCGTCTCGTTCGCCTTCCCCACACAAACGCTGCACATTGAAACCATGCCTGAGCGCAAGCCCAATAGTCTGGAGTACAAAGATGACTATGGCTCAGCGGTTTCCGAGATCAAGAACCTGCGCAAGGCCGTCGAAGAGACCTTTACGCCGGTGTGGGAGGGGCGCCAGAAGCCTAACACACTCAACGACAAGCTGGAGCTCTCGAAAGGCAAGCCACTCAACCCGCATTTGCCGAAAGAAGAGCACGATAGCGATGTGCGCCAAGGCGACGACGGCGGTGGGGCACCAAAGGACTGAGGCTTTTGTAATACCAGTCTATCTTAAAGTTTATGCCAGCATATCCGAAAGAACGCCAGCACCGGGTGGTCGTATTCCAGGACTGGGGTAGAGTCAACTATCGAAAAGCCTGGGATCGCCAGAAGGCGATCCTGGCCCAAACCGTGGCGCTGAAGAAGGCGAACCAAGAGCGATTGAAAGCCGAGCAAGCGCCGGTCGAAACGCCGAACTATCTGGTTTTCTGCGAGCACCCGCCTGTTTACACCCTCGGCAAGAGTGGTGATTTGGGCAATCTGCTGCTGGATGAAAGTGAGCTGGCCGAGAATGGCATCGAGTATTACCACATCGAGCGCGGTGGCGACATCACGTTTCACGGGCCGGGGCAGATTGTTGGCTACCCGATTTTCGACCTTGAGAACTTCAAGACCGACCTCAGCTGGTATCTGCGCATGCTCGAAGAGGCGGTGATTCAGTTGCTGCAAGACTACGGCCTGAAGGGCGAGCGCTCGGACGGCGAAACGGGCGTGTGGCTTGACATCGACGGTGATAACCCCCGCAAAATCTGCGCAATGGGCCTCAAATGTAGCCGCTGGGTAAGCATGCACGGCTTTGCGTTCAACGTTAACACCGACTTAATGTATTTCTCGCATATTGTGCCATGCGGTATTCAAGATAAAGGTGTAACGTCGCTGGCGGCTGAGCTCAATTCGACCCTCGACATTGAGCGCGTCAAACAGCAGTTGCGACAAAAGTTGACGCAAGTATTTGAATACCAGGAATTAAATACTATACAAAAGCATACCGAATGACTCGTTTAATACCTCTTTTCATCGTGTTTGTGTCTGCTGTACAGCTGCTCAGCGCGCAAAAAGCCCCCTCACTAACCGCCGGCCCGATGATCGGGGCGGTGAACCACCGAGAAGCCCGGCTGTGGTTTCAGTTCGACCGCGAAAGCGAAGTGGGGTGCAAGTGTACTTCAGACGACAATACACTGACTGTCAAGTCGAAACTCATAAGAACTACCGACGAAAAAGCCAACACGGCTACCGTACTGATTCAACCGTTGGTGCCTGGCAAGAAGTACAGCTGTAAATGTAAGGTTTCTGATTTAGTCGACAAGACTAGTACGATTGACCTACCCACACTCGCGTTCAGTACGCCACCCGATTGGGCCTACAGAACCGACCCGCCCGCCTTTCGATTGGCCACCGGCAGCTGCTCATTCACGAGCGACTCCGAATACGACCGCCCGGGCAAACCCTATGGTGGAGATTATCAGATTTATGGCAGCATCGTCGATCAAGATCCTGACCTGATGTTGTGGCTGGGCGACAACATGTATCTGCGCCCTGCGGACGAGACCTCGCGCACCGGCATCTATTACCGCAACTCTAAGACCCGCAGCCTCAAAGAGATGCAGCCGCTGCTGCGTCACTGCCCGAATATCGCCATCTGGGACGATCACGATTTTGGGCCCAACAACGCCGACCGCAGTTATTTTATGAAAGCGACCACCCTGGAGGCTTTCGGCGATTTCTGGCCTAACCCCACACTTGGCGTTCCCAATGTTGATGGTGGAATTACTACGAAGTTTCAGTGGGGCGATGTCGAGTTTTTCCTGCTCGACAACCGCTACCACCGCGCGAGCAACGAACGCGAAAGCGGCTCGCGTGGCATCATTGGGTCGGAGCAGCTGGAATGGCTCATCGACAACCTTAAGTTTAGCCGAGCCAGTTTCAAGCTCGTGGCCATTGGAGGACAGGTGCTCAACCCCGTGCGCAAATATGAAACCCACCAGAATGTGGCACCTGGCGAACGGCGCGCGATGCTTGAAATGATTCAGGCAGAGGACATTAAGGGTGTTGTTTTCCTGACCGGAGACCGCCACCACACCGAGTTGAGTTTGTTGGAAGAGCCGGGCGAGGAGAAGATCTACGACCTCACGGTCTCTCCGTTGACTTCTTCTGCGCATGATGCTGAGGATGAAGAAAATACGCTGCGGATTGAAGGCACGCACGTCGGTGAACGCAACTTTGCCACCCTTGATTTTGCCGGGAAATACGGCGAACGCACCATGACCATTACCATCTGGAACAGCGACGGCAAGCAGCTCTGGCAGCGGGAAATCAGCCAGAAAGAATGGGACTCAGACGAGTGAGGGTCTCGTCATTAGCTTACTTGTGCCGCCACAGCAGCGAGCTGTCGCCGTAGCTCAAGAAGCGATAGTCATTGGCAAGGGCATAGTCGTACACCGCTTTCCATCGTTCACCTAACACGCTGGCGATGAGTAGCATGAGTGTGCTCTTAGGCTGGTGAAAGTTGGTGATGATGGCATCGGCCACCCG
>CAZTEZ010000301.1:0-4106 GCA_964611815.1 uncultured Bacteroidia bacterium
ACGACATCGGCAACAGGTTTGGCCAATAGCTCCATAACACGAAGGTAAGGCTTTGTCGTCAGCTTTTCGCCCCCCTCGCCGCATCGCCCCCCACTTGCTGGGCACAAAAAAAAGACGGCCATGGTGGCCGCCTTTGGTTTACCTCAAATCAAAAAACCCGTTGAGCCGGAGTGATCAGCTATAATCTTCGGCGTATTCGTCGGCGTAGGTTTCGTCGCCTTCGTAATCATCGCCGCCGTCGTAATCGTCGTAATCGCCATCTTCGAGCTTCACGACATTCACAGCGCATTCGCCACGGTGGTTGCGGCCAATGGCGTACTCAACGAGGTCGCCAATGCGCAGCTCGTTGAAATCACCGTCGACGTCTTCCCAGTAGAAAAACAGGTTGCGCCCAGGCGAATCGGTTTCAATAAAACCATAGCCTTCTTTGACGTTCTGGATATAGCCCGTGTGGCGCTCGCCGTCGTAGTCTTCATCTACGTTCGAGCGCTGGATGTTGCCGACGTTGTAGTTCTGCTCTTTGGGCACGAACAGGCTGTCGATCATCGACGAATTGCGCGAGGTTTTGCTGTCGATTTTGTCCTGCATCGCCACCGGATAAGCCGCTTCTTGCATCAGCGCAGCGCTCGTCACGGTCACGCGGCGGTTGCCGAACTCGTCGGTGTACTCGAAATCCCAGCCGAGCACCATCACACGGATGCCCATCGACTGAATTTTGCGCACGAGCGGTACGAAATCGCCGTCGCAAGCAAGTAGCACGACCGTGCTGTACTTTTTGAGCAAGCACAGCTCGTACATTTCCATCGCCAGCCAAACGTCTACGCCCTTCTCGCCACGGCCAGTGAGCGGCAGGTAGTGCGTGATGACGCTCTCTTTCATCAAGATGTCGTCGAACAAGCGCTCGGAGAGCAGCTTGTTACGGTTGTTGGCCTCGTGGGCGGGCAGGCGACCACGGAAATAGTGCGCATCGACGATGCGACAGGTGTTTTCGTCAACGCCCTCGAGTGCGGCGACTTCTGAACGCACGAACTCGTGCAGGCCGGAGATGCTAATGCGGGCTTTACGGGGGTGAGAGAAATTGTAGTAGTTGCTGACGTGCAGAAAATAGTTGCCATCGTAGAATACGCCAATACGAGTCAACTTGTTATCGTTAGTAACCATTAACCTCAGATTTACAATGAATTAATGATAGCGTTAAGCTATTCTGAAAGGAGTACAAACCTAAGGCATTTGGCTTTCCCCTCAAAACCTTGCCAAAAGTATACGCCACTTGCCCGGCTATTTATATGAATAGCAGGCATTTATAACATCAACTACGACTGCAAATACGCCAATCTTCAAGGCTTACCCGGAGCTTCACCCGGCGGGCTGCACGGCACGCTGGGTATCGGTCAGCTGGCTATCGTCGAAGGCATGCGCTTGAATGCCGGCCCAGGCCTCGCGAATTTGCTGCCGCACCGTTTCGCGGGTGTCTGCGTCCAGTTCGATGTAGACCCTTCCCGGCACATCGTCTTCCAGCACAGGCGAGACAAATTCCAGACACACGGCCTTCACGGGCTTGCTGTTGTAGCGCGGGTCAGCCTCCAGCATCAGCGCGTAGAAGACCAGTTGGCGCCAGTAGTCGCCACCGCGGAGCGTTTTCGGGTCAGTCGCACGGGAGCTGGTGCTCGGTGGCTTGGCCTCTTTTTCGTAATAACCACCCGATTTGAAATCGACGATCACCCAACCGTCATCGTGCTCTTCCAGGCGGTCGATCTTGCCTTTGCAGGGCACTCCTTCGACGGTCAAACCGTTCAGGTTCAGCTCGTTGCGACCATTGAGTGTCCATTTGGGCTGCATCTCTTTCAGATACTGCGGCAAAACGGCGGTTTGCCAGGCCTCGTAGGTTTCGCGTTCTTTTTTGGTGAACATGAAACTGTAGCGGTCGATGAGCTCCAGGTAGTTCTCGATCAACACGCTTTCATCCGCCCAGCCCTCGGGGCTCGCCTGAAAATAGCGCTCCAGTGCCTTGTGCACAGCGTTGCCATGCGCCAGGTGCGGCTGGTCGGCCTGGGGGATGCGCAAGAGTTGCGAGAGCAAAAACTCGCGTGGGTTCTCCAGATACACGTTTAGACCAGAGGGCGAGAGCTGGTAGTGCTCCACGAGCTGCGCCAGCAGTTCCGGTGTCAGGTGATGCTCGGGCTGCAATTCCAGCGTCGAGAGCAGATAGCCCTGCACCCGCTCGGGGGCGAAGTGCTGATCTTGCGCGGCGGGTATGGGCGTGTCTTCGGGCAGCATCTGTTGCAGATACTGCGACGGCTGGCGGGTTTTGCCCTGCAGATTCTCCTGGCGATAACTGAGCGTCAGGTGCTTGCGGGCGCGCGTCATGGCGACGTACAGCAAGCGGCGCAAGTCGCTTTCGCCCACTTCATCAGCGTGGCGCGATTCACCGGCCGGCAGGCTGTACTGGTTGGGGTTGCCACCGCGCTTTTTCTCCCAGTTTTGCGCCGTGACGGCATACACAAACACGTGGTCGAACTCCAGTCCCTTGGCGCTGTGGCAGGTCATCAGCTGTACGGCCTCCACGCCCGGCTCAAAGCGTTGGAGCGGCAAGCGCACGTCTTCCTCGGCCATCAGCTGCACGAGTTCGAGCAGCGTGGCGGCATCGGGCGTACCGGCTGCGGGGTGTTTGGCGGCGCGGGCATTTTCGTCGCGCAAGACTTTGAAGTCCGTGCGTGCCTCGCGCTGCACGAAGTTCAGGAAGCTGCGCAGCGCCTGCAGCTGGTCGAGATCCTCCCCATCGCCAGCATAGAAGCTACTGATCCCGAAGCCTTCCACTGCCCATTGCAAAAAGCGCATCAGCGGCAGCTGATTGTACTTTTCCACCGCCAGCGCCACCCGCTTGAGCAGCGATTGGAAGCGCTCGCGCTCGTCGTCGGTCAGATGCGTCTGGCAGCGCTCGTCTTTGAGCACGGCCATTGGGTTGTTGCGCGCGCCACCTTTCAGATCGTACCACAAAATCGTGTACTGCGCGATGAGCGCCTCGGTTGCCTGCGCACTCAGCCCATGGTAGGGCTGGCGAATGAGTTTGAAAAGCGCGTGGCCGCCCGAGCCGGTGCGATTGTTTTCGTGGTGGGCGTAGGTAAGGATGTCCAGCACGTGCTGCACGGCAGGTTGGGCCAGGGCGTTTTCCTTGCGCTGCAAACGAATCGGAACGCCTCGATCGCGTAGTGCGGGCGCTATTTCGTCGCCATACGCGTGTTTGTTGTAGAGGATGGCAATCTCGCTCGGCTGCACGCAATCCTTGAGCAGCGATTTCACACGGTCGGCGAGGGCGAGAGCTTCCTGGGCAGCGTTTTCGTATCCGACGATTTCCGGTGCAGGCGCATCCGGGGAGTTGGCCGGGCCTTTGGCAATGAGCTCTTTAGAAAGGTCGGGGTAGCGCCCGCGCAGCTGTTCGTTATAAATGATGCGGTCGGCGTTGCCGGTGATGACCCGGCTGGCGTAGTCCAGAATGGGCTGCGAACTGCGGTAGTTCTCCGTCAGCACCACCAGCTCCAACTGCGGGTAGCGACTCACGAAGGCCTCCATATTGCCGATGTCGGCACCCTGAAAGCGGTAGATACCTTGGTCGTCGTCGCCGACGATGAGAACGTTCGGGCGGGGGTTGTCCTCGCCAAAAGCCGGTGTTAGCAGGCTGAACAGCAGCTCGTTCTGCGAGCCGTTTGTGTCTTGGTACTCGTCGACGAGAAAGTAATGGTAGCGCTCCTGAAATTCCGCCAGAAAATCCGGGTTCTCCTTGAACTCGGTGTTCACCCAGTTGATCATATCTGCAAAATCGTAGAGCCCGGCTTGCTCCAGCTTTTCGACATAGCGATCGAAGCAACCCGCTGCCGCAATCAGCTTCTCCAGGCGCGATTTGGTAGAGAAGTAGGTCGGTTTCGGGTCGCCTGCTTTGCGCTTGCCGTCTTTGCTGCCGCGTTTATAGAAGAGCGACTCGTCGTTGTCGAGGTCGTTTAACTGCGCTTGCGCTTTTTCGATGAGAAGACCGGCATCCGGTCGTCCGGTTTCGGGCCAATTACAACACAATGTTTCCCTTTTGTTTCGATATTGTATCTTTTTAACAA
>CAZTEZ010000302.1:0-4102 GCA_964611815.1 uncultured Bacteroidia bacterium
GTACACTTGATCTACAAAATGGTTACCTCCAAGTGAGTATACCGCCTTTTACAAATGATCCAGTGACCAGTGGGTATCTGTTTGTCACGAGTGGGGATGCTAACGATGTGACATACAACAATGGATTCGTACATGGCTATATCTTTCAAAACACGGCAGGCAGTTCGCAGACATACAATTTCCCGGTTGGTGACCCCATGGATGGGTTAAATGCGATTGCTCTGGATTTTCAAGCGCCATCTGATCATGGTCTGCTTCTAGCAGCTTATCGGAAGGATTTAACAGCCACTATTCCGGCATCTATTCAGAGTTCTACTGAATGCGGACAGAATGGTTACACAACGACTCTAGCTAATGTCATTTGGCGTGTTGAGTCTGGTGGGTTTGGAAGTGTGCCGTACAACCTCAGTCTGTTTCCGAGCACTTCTGTAGCTGGTAACTATACCCCTGTTTCTGGCGACAAAGCTGCTACGATTATGAAAAGCCCGAGTAGTGCTACTACTGGGGGACATAGCTGGACACTGGAAGGTAGTTGTGCGCCAGGACTTGGGGCGAGCAATTTGGCTGCTGCTCAACCCATTGTTACCCGTCTGGGCCTTACCAGCTTTTCTGACTTTGCGGTCATCTTGGATAGCAACGACCCTTTCCCCGTCCAGTGGTTGCACTTCGATGCCGAGCGCATTTCAGCCTCTGAAGTCGCGCTCGACTGGGCGACGGCTGTTGAGGAGAACAACGCCGGCTTCTACTTGCAGCGCTCGACGGACGGCGTGTTCTTCCAGGACTTCGATTTCGTAGAAGGCGGCGGAACTCGCAGCAGCATCAGCAATTATGCAGCATTTGACCAAGAGGCTACAGCTGAGCGCCTGTTCTATCGCCTGCGTCAGGTTGACTTTGATGGCAAGACGGACTTCTCGAACGTTGTTGAAATCGCGCCGATGGGTGCCAGCAGCGACTTCTTGCTCAGCGTTTACCCCAACCCCTTCGAGCGCAGTGTGACGCTCAAGAGCGATTTGCCGACCGACAGCCAGGTCAGCCTCACGCTCTTCGGCATCGACGGGAAGCGCATCTACGCTCAACAAGGCAACTTTGGCAGCGTGGCAGCGACATTCGAAAGTCAGAGCGCCAACTTGAGTGCCGGTGCTTACCTGCTGCAAATCGAGGCGAATGGCCAGCGCAAAAACATGAAGCTGATTAAGCAGTAAGCTGTTCGCCGATCGTTTGGGCTCACGCCAGTCGTCACAAACAACAGCCCCTGATGTTCGTCGCATCAGGGGCTGTTTTCGTCTGCTGCTGCTGCTGCTTCGTCGAAAAGCGTCTGTATTTCAAAGGTTGTAGAATTAAACTCACACCATTCAGGTTTTTGTAACGTGAAGACCAGTGTGTTAAATAGCAAGAGCGTACACGTATGGCTCGATCTGGAATCGGGCTGGGTGGAAGCGCATTGGCAGTCAGTTATTGATATCTCAGACTGGGAAGCTGCGCACACGATCCTCTCGCAGTTGGCGCTGGAACACAAGCTGAACAAATACCTGTTCGATATCCGCAAGGGCTATCTGAGTCCCGAACTGGAGACTGAGGTCTTAGACAACCGCACGTCCTACCTGAGTCTATGGGAGGCGGGCATTCGGCACTACGCTTCTATCGCGCGCGATGCAGCGCATATTCAGCACCGGGAACCCCAGATTCGTGAGCTGATGCCGCCCCAAGCCAACGTGAAGTTCTTCCTGGACGAACAGGCCGCACGTGAGTGGCTGGTTTCTCAGGTGTAAAATAACCCGTATGGGCATGGCCGGAGGCGCACTTGCTCGAGTTTTGGTTATGAAAGCTGATGGAATCTCTTTTTCAGCAACTGAATTTGGGTAAATAACCTAGTCCAATAAGCTTAGTTTATGCTATGCCGCACGAGAAAGTCTTTCAAGCGCCCGATGTCAGTATTCATGTCAATCTTGAAAACGATCGCCTGGAGGTGGTCTGGAAGGACGTGATTGATGCCGAGAGCTTGGCGAATGCGCATAGTATTCTGAAAGCGGTAATCCAGGAGCACGGCCTTAAGAAATACTATGGCAATGTGGTGAACGCGCTTTTAACGCTCGATTTGGAGCACCAAATGCGTGAAAAGAAGACTGACCTGAACCTGATTTACGAAGCGGGAATCCGCATCTTCGCCATGCACGCGCGCAGCCAAGAGCAAATTGCCCTTCGCAAGCCGCTGATGGACATGATGACCCCGGATGAAGCGGAGATCTTCTGGACGACCGACGAAGCAGAAGCCAAGGCGTGGCTCGATCAGTTTTGATGCTGATTTTCATTGAACTGAGGTATGGAAAGCGATTTCATCTTACTCAACTCTGCGTCGGTCGTGCTTAGCGTCGATCTGAAACAGGGTATCTTAATCGCGGATTGGTCGGAGCAAATCGAGTTGGACGATTGGGAAATCACGTTTGATTTATTGGCGCAAGTCGCCGTGAACAACCAGCTGGCCAAAGCGCTTGGACAGGTTCAAAGCACAGAATACACCGATGATCTAGCGGTGCAGTTGCATGATTTTCACAGCGATTATCACTAACTATCTCAGGCAGGGCTACATTACTTTGCTTTTTTCGCTGCTGATGAGGAAGAAATCGCCGTAAAAGGTGCCTTGGCGCAAGAGCTGTTACCAAAGGCAGAAATCGCCTGGTTCACAGATGTATGGTCGGCACGCGAATGGCTTAGAGCCTCTTGAAATTTAGCGATTAAGCCCTTTTCGGCAAATCTCAACAGGCTCTTAAGCGCTGTTAAGGTCACAGATTCAGACCCACTCTCGTGGCTGCTGAAGCACTTCGACCAGTCTGGCATCTTCTGAGCCTGGCTCGGGGTGGTGCTGATAGCTCCACTTGACGATAGGCGGCAGGCTCATCAGGATGCTCTCGGTGCGGCCGTCGGATTTGAGGCCGAACTGCGTGCCTTTGTCGTGAATCAGATTGAACTCCACGTAGCGCCCACGGCGGTGCTCCTGCCAGTCGCGCTGCTCGGGGGTGTAGGGCGTGTCTTTACGTTTGCGGGCAATAGGCGCAAAGCTCTTCAGGAACGCCGCGCCCGCTGACCGGCTGAACACCAGCCACCAGTCCATATCCCGGTCTTCTGTCGCGCGGCAGTAGTCGTAAAAGATGCCACCGATGCCGCGGCCTTCTTTGCGGTGGGCGTTGTAGAAGTAATCGTCGCAGCGCTGTTTGAAGTCCGGGTAGAGCGCGGGATCGTGGGCATCGCAGGCGGCCTTCTGTTGTTCGTGGAAATGCCGAGCGTCTTCGTCATAGAGGTAGTAGGGCGTCATGTCGGCACCCCCGCCCACCCAGGCATCCACGGGCTCGCCTTCCTGCTTGTCGTACAGCTCGAAGTAGCGGTAGTTGGCATGCGTGGTCGGCACGTGCGGGTTCTCTGGATGGAGCACCAGTGAAATGCCCGTGGCATAGAACCAGCCCTCCTCCACGCCAAACTGCTTTTTGATGGGCAGCGGCAGCTCGCCATGCACAATCGACGTGTTCACCCCGCCTTTCTCGAACACGTTGCCATCGGTAATTACTCGCGTCTTGCCACCGCCGCCACCCGGGCGCTGCCAAAGGTCTTCAACAAACTTGGCCTTGCCGTCGATGGCCTCCAGCTCTACGCAGATCTCATTCTGCAGATCATGCACGAATTGTGTGAAGGGCGCTTTGATGCTTTTCGGTCGGATGCGGGTGGTTTCCATGCTTGCAGTCGGTTAGGGTTCACCTTGCAAGTTAACGGTCGTTAGGTTGCTGGCGTGAAGCTGTGCATGGAAATCTTGGGGTTGTGCTGAATAGGCTACAACAGTCTGGGCAGAGGCAGCTAAGCTTCTATCCAGCCTGAGCAACTCTTCTAGTCATCCTGAGCTAGCCTTATAGTCATCCTGAGCTACCCTTTAGTCATCCTGAGCTACCCTTTAGTCATCCTGAGCTACCCTTTAGTCATCCTGAGCTTGTCGAAGGACCTGCGTTAACAGTACGCTTAGTTTCGACGGAGGTCCTTCGACAAGCTCTCTTAGTTTGCGTTCTCTCTTAGTTTGCGTTCTCTTGAAGTGCTTAACTTCCAGCGTAGACAATAAACA
>CAZTEZ010000303.1:0-4101 GCA_964611815.1 uncultured Bacteroidia bacterium
GCCAGCGCCTCTCGCGATTGCTGGCCAGCCAGCTGGAGGGCGAGCTGGAATACCGCAACAACGGTGGCACCGAGGCCGTCGTGCGCTTTCCGCAATCGCAGACCAAACCGGAGACCGCATGACGCCAGCGCTCGAAATATTCGTCGTCGAGGACAACCGCATTGCGGCCGAAGAGCTCGTACTGACGCTCGAAGACCTCGGTCACCACGTGATCGGCAAAGCGCACGCGGCTGCGCAGGCCCTCGAGCTGCTGAAAAGTCGCCCCCCACAGGTGGCGCTGCTGGATATCGACCTCGGCAAGGGCCCCGATGGCGTGAGCATCGCCCAGGTGCTGCGCGAAGAGCTACCGCAGGTGGCCATCATCTTCATCACCGCTTTTTCTGATGAAGGCACGCTCGAACGCGTGCGCCCCACTTTCCCGGACGGCTACCTCGTGAAGCCCTGGGAAGAGGACGACCTGCGCGTGGTGCTCGACATTGTCGGTTTTCGGGTGCTGAGCCAACACGGGCAGGCCCGCACCGACACCAACGCCGCGCCTGGCAGTGGCGAGACCGACGACCACCTCTTCGTGCGCAAACACGATGGTTATGAGCGCATCTACAAGCACAGTATCCGATGGATACAAGCGCGCGGCGCGTATGCAGACATCCACACTACCGATGGCCGTTTTACGGTCTCCGTACCGCTGCGGGTGATGCTCGAGCGCCTGGGCGACGACGCGCAGTTCGTGCGCGTGCACCGTTCTTATGCAGTTAATATTTCTGCCATCGAGCGCTTTGAAAGCGAAACGCTGCTGATTGATGGCGAAGAGATACCCGTCTCGAAAGCGAACCGCGCAGCCTTGCGTGAGCAATTGGGGCTTTAAAGGCGCTAAGAGACCCGTTTAGAAAGAAACACCGACCGTTCAGAAAAGGCTTTGGGAGCCCTGGAGTGCTCTTGTTAGTGTTGTAGTACGCCGTTTGGGCGAACCATCACTCACAATCCAATTCCCCTCCCAATGAAACTCATTTCCATCCTCCAATTTGCGTTTAGCAGCACGCGCGGTATTGTGCTGTTTTTGCTCACGCTACTCGTGGCGCTCACGCTCTCGTATCTCGAAACCCACGCTCAGAATGTGGGCATCGGCACGGCGGCACCGCAAGGCAAACTGCATGTTGACATCGGCTCAGACGATTCCAACCTCTTTTTGGTAGAAGGCGACTACGACTTCACCGGCAGCATACCCGCGTTGGGGTCAGGCGCCCGCATGTTTTTTTGGCCTGGTAAAGCGGCCTTTCGAGGGGGAAACGTCACATCGTTAAACTCCACGTACTGGGATGCGAGTAACATTGGACGCTACAGTTTTGCCTATGGTAGAGACGTAAGAGCCACTAACACAGATAGCTATGCCATGGGAGACCGGCTTACATCAAGCGGATTAAATTCATTTGTGTTAGGTTTTGACGCCACTTCCTCTGGAGATTTCAGTTTTGCATTAGGTGCTGATTTGTGGGTAGAAGGCGATTATAGTTATGCATTGGGTAATTCTTTGTGGGTAGAAGGCGATTATAGTTATGCATTGGGTGCCGACCTGGAAGTCGACGGTGCGCACAGCTTTGGCATTAGGCTTGGACAAGGAGGCACTACACCGGTTATAACAGATGACAACACCATGGCAATCATCGGTGGCAACGTGGGCATCGGAACTGTGTCGCCTGAGTGCGAGCTACACGTTAGCGGTGGCGACTTAGGCGCAACCATCCGTTTGACTGCCGATGATAATAACAATGCCGAAGGCGCAAATGCAGTGATGATTTTCTCGCAAGATGGCGGCCTAGGTGGCCTCACCGACGGCATTGTGGGGCTAGAGGGCATAGCCGACCAAACCTTTACAAACAGTTTGGCGGACGCAATGCTGCTCGTGGGTAGAGACGGCCCGCTCCAACTGGCCAGCTACGGCACTGTCGGTTTAACAATGACAAACAATCAACAGGTTGGCATCGGCACAACCTCGCCCAACGGCGAGCTACACGTCAGCGGTGGCGATGGTAACGCGCGCATCCGGCTGGATGCCGACGCAGACAATGTCAACGAAACCGACAACGCGCTGATGACCTTCTCGCAAGATGGCGGTGCCATCAACGGTTATGTCGGGCTGGAGGGCACCGACGGACAGATTGCCAGCGGTTCTGTCGGTAACTCGATGATGCTGGTGGGCAACGACGCCCCCTGCAACTGGCCAGCAACGGCACCGTGGGCCTGACGATCGACAACGAGCAGGATGTTTGCATCGGCAGAACCACCGGCCTTGCCTCTTTGCATATTGATGCGGGTAGCAAGGAGGCGGGTCTGATCATCGAGGGCACAAACGCCGGTGCCCTTACGAGCCTATCACCGAACACTACTTATCTGTATTACCACCCGGGGCGAGGAGCCTTGCGCTTTAGGAGCTTGGGCAATACCGGTAATGAATGGGAAGGTGGCAACCTGGGCTCAAATAGTTTTGCATGTGGTACGTTCGTGACGGCCGCCGGCTTCAACAGCTTTGCAGTAGGTCTGGGGACAAGGGCTCTTGCGGACTATAGTGTGGCTATCGGCGAACGTATCGAAGTGAGCGGACGAAACAGCTTCGGTATTGCGCTCAACGACCAGGCTGGCACCACCGTAACACGCAACAACACCCTGGCGATAATGGGTGGCGAGGTCGGCATCGGCACCATAAACCCTTCTCGCGGCAAAGTCGAAATCGTAGGCAGCCTTTCGCGCAACCCGTATACAGCTTTTTTTCGGACCACTCAAACCACCTCTTTTACGACCGCTTCTGCCACGAACAAAAATATTAGCCTGTATGCCACCAGTGCTATCGCTGCAAACGAGTTCCACGCCCACAGCGACCGCCGCATCAAAAACGTCATCGGCATCAGCAACGCGCAAGATGACCTGCAAACGCTGATGGGCATCGAGATCACGGACTATACGTACATCGACACACTCGCAAAGGGAACGGACGTGCAGAAGAAAGTCATCGCCCAGCAGGTCGCTGATGTGTACCCGCAGGCTGTGACCAGCAACATGAGCGAAGTGGTTCCGGACATCATGCAGATCGCCGAGCTAAATGACGGCCAACTGACGCTTGAAAACGTCGAAGTGAAAGTGGGCGAAATGCTGCTCCTGATCTTCGAAAACAGCGAGGAGCTGGTAGAAGTGACCGCCGTAAGTGGCAGCACGATTAGCGTCAACAGCGACGAAACCGGCCGCGTGTTTGTCTATGGCCGCGAGGTCGATGACTTCCACGTCGTTGACTACGACGCGCTGAGCACGCTGAACATCAGCGCGACGCAGGCGCTCGCGCGCAAGCTGTTGCAAACGCAACACGCACTCGAAACCCTCAAAACCAACGTAGAAGCGCGCCTCGAAGCCCTGGAAGCCGCAGCGCCCGTGCGGGCCACCGCCAAGCGCTGAGCCAAACGTATAAATCACAACGATTGGGAGAACCTCCAATCCTCCTTTTGGTCTGTGGAATTAGGGAGCTGCAGGCCAATTTTTCCACCCGCCCTGTGATGGGGGCGGGTGGTTTTTTTGTGGTGTAGTCGGTGAAGCTGTAGGGCGTGCGGTTTGGGAAGGCCACGGTAAGCGGGTCGACGCTCAGAAAGCGCGCGGTGGCGGGGTTGTAATACCGGAAACCGTAGTCCTGGATTTTCAGGCTGCTCGTCCAGAGGTTGTACTCTTTTTCGTTGAAGCCGTACCTTGTCGATGAATCGCGGGCGACGTACGTGCCCTCAGGTAGCTGCATACCAAAGGGGTAGTAGTTGGAAGCGCTCAAAACGCTGGCAGTAAAGTAGTTTAGCGTACTGTCGATGGGCTCTTTTCTGTCTGATAGTACAACGCGCACATTGCCCAAATGGTCTTTCAATTCGTATTGTTTTTTGCCGGTCTCGCGCCAGGCGAGCTGCAACTCGGCGGGGACGATCTTGTGCGGCTGGTGCGCGGCTACGCCGGTGGCGGTGTCGCTAAAGATATTTGTAAAACAATGCAATCTTCTGGCCTATTAAAAGGCACATAATGATCTGTAAGCTCCCCCACAAACCAAAACACGTAACTTAGAGCATAGCGCGACAAAAT
>CAZTEZ010000304.1:0-4095 GCA_964611815.1 uncultured Bacteroidia bacterium
TCAACAAGCGCTTCTCTCTAGGTTAATTTGTTTCTGTTTTGGGGAAGCTTACAACGGGACTTTTTCGGAAATAGGACGAAGTCTAGGGGTTGATGACACTTGGGCTGTTCTTCCCCCAACTGATTCCATTTATAATGTAGGTTGGAGTACTGGTTTCTTTGATTTTGATAATGATCGCGATCTCGATTTACATGTACTGAACGGCTTCATGTTTATGCCTACCTCTGAGCACACGATTACCCCTTATAACCCTGATCGGATGTATATCAATGACAGTGGTTCATTTACAGATATGGCACCGGCCATGGGTATTGACGATACGAGCTGTTCGCGCGGTGGTAGCTACTTTGATTACGACAATGATGGTGACCTCGATATTGTCACAGCGGGACTAGGTGTAGTTGACAGTGTTGGTGATTATTTTCTGAATTTTGATGGTTCTCCTCGACTTTGGCGTAATGACCTTAGCAACAACAACTACCTTCAACTTGAGCTAGAGGGTGTTGTTAGTAACAGAGATGCCATCGGGGCAATGTTGACCATTTATGACGGTGGAGCACCCTATTTGCATGAAGTACACAACGGCGGTGCCCACATGGGTAACCATACTCAGATTGTCCAAATTGGTTTGGGTGATCTTTCGGCCCTTGATAGCGTTCAGATCCGCTGGCCAAGTGGAATAGAACAGACTGTTAGCAATATCGCTGCGAATCAGCGGTTTAAAATTATTGAGGATACCAACATAAGTGTAAGCCGGCCAGCGTTTTTTGGAGATGTCGTAGGCTTTCGGGCCTATCCTAATCCAAGTTCAGAAGTGCTTACGCTAGATTGGGTCCAGAAATCTCAAGGAGAGGTTTTCGTAATGCTTGCTAATGTTCACGGTCAGCGTGTGTATCACAAGCAACTCTTTTGCCCAGAAAAAGGACGTTACAAAATAAACCTTGATTCAGTCATTGCTACTCTTCCGAGTGGCATATACATCTTGAGCGTTTTCTCCGATAGTAGTCGCCATTCTTTACGGGTGGTTAAGCGATAAACTTTTGTGATGCTATCGGTGTGTAAACTTGGCACATATCTTGCAGGATGTTAAATTGTGCTAAAACAAGCTTACTCATGAAAAGAATAGCCTTACTATCATTCGTCCTGTTTGCGGGGCTACTGTTCGCGCAAACAGCTAACGCCCAGTGCTCTCCTGACGACATCATCGGGGAGTGGGTGACGGACAGCTCGAAATCAAAAGTCAAAATCTGGAAGTCCGGCAACAAATACTACGGCAAAATCGTCTGGCTGAAAGAGCCCATCGATGAGGAAACCGGCAAGCCCAAGCTCAACAAGCACCACCCGGACCCCGCTAAACGTAGCGAGCCCGTGAAAGGCCTGCAGATCCTGCGCGATCTGGAGTTCGATGACGATTGCAAGTGGGAGGATGGCTATGTTTACGACCCCGAGAACGGCAAAGAATACAGCGGTTACGCGGAGCTGCTCAACGAGAACAAGCTGAAGTTGCGCGGCTACATCGGCATTTCGCTCATCGGTCGCACCACTTACTGGCGCCGCGTGAAGGGTAGCTGATCTGGCGCTCAAACGTTTTTTGTAGCCAAAGTTTTCGCCGCACCTGAACCATCGGGTGCGGCTTTTTTGTGTCCAAAGCTTGACGTTGTAGGGTGGGGGGAGTATCGGTTCCGCATATCAGAACGTGTCGATGCCCAGCATTTCCATCAACTCGGCGATGCGCTTGGAGCGCGTCTGTTGCGTCTTGGCCGATTTGATGTGGTAGAGCATCCCGCGCTGCTTTCCCAGCTTCAACTGGGTGTCAAACGCGTGCTTGATGTCCGGGGCGAACTCAAACAGCTCCTGCACATCCGGTGGCAGGCTCATGCCATACTCGCTGTCGTCGTATTGTAATTCTACACGAATCGTTTCACCTAAACGCTTGCCCAGCTGCTTGACGACCTTTTTGCCTAATAGCAACTTCCCAGCGCCCTCGCCATCCGAGAGCACCGCGAGCTCAAAGGGGTACTCGTCCAGCAGCCCACGGGTGCGGATGGGTGGCGATGCGCCCAGTGCTTCATACACGTCCCTAGGCACGCGAACTAGTTTTCGGTAGCCCCTGCCGGTGGGTGCTGCCAGCTGCGCGTCGAACTGATGACGGGGCGTGTCGAGCCACTCCATTTCAAATTTAAGTTGCCACCTGAACTAGCGGCCTGTCCATTTGGGCGTGCGCTTTTCTTTGAAGGCAGCGAGGCCTTCTTTCGCGTCTTCAGACGTCAAGATTTCATCCAGCATCTTTTTGAGGTAGGCCTGTTGTTCGCCACCCGGCAAACTGCGCAGCGCGTCGTAGGCTTTCAGACCCATGCTCATCGCCTTCGGAGAATTAAGCTTTAAGTCCTCGGTCAGATGCTGGGTCTGAACGTTGAGGTTGACTTTCTCTACCAGATGTGTTACTAGACCAAGATCATATGCTTCCAGCGCAGAAAGTGTTCGGCCAGAGATACACCAGTTGAGCACGCGACGGGGTGGGAGTGTCTGCAGCAGCGTGGCCATCACCTGCATCGGGAAGAGCCCACGTTTGACTTCGGGCAAGCTGAAGCTGGCTTCTTCCACAGCGATTACATAAGTACACCCGCCAATAAGCATGTGGCCGCCGGCATAAACTGGGGCGTGCACTTTGGCGATGGTTGGCTTGTGTACCTGCACCATCAGCTCGCCCAAAAGAACCTCACCCTCGGCAGGGGGGATAGTGCTGTTCGTTTTCTCCTGTTGGTCGCCAGCAAAGGCTTTCAGGTCGGCGCCGGCACTGAAGACGGGGCCTTCGGCTTCCAGTACAACCAGAAAGACTTCGGGGGTGTAATGAGCGTAAGCGAGCGCGAATGCGATCTCCTCCATCATCTTGGGGTTCATCGCATTGCGCTTTTCAGGCCGATTTAACCGAATAGTTAAAACATTGTTCTTTAGGTTGACCTTGAGGTAGGTAAACGTCTCTTTTTCAAGTGACTCAACTTGTTTAACCGAATAGTTCATTCAAGCTAGTTTTGCTGTATATATACCATCTGACCGCTCAGGTTCCCCCACTCCTGCTCTTCATTGTCGCAGATGCGGATGAACTGGATGTCGTCAAACTGAAACAGGATTGTGTTACCACTGCCGCGTTCAAAATAACGCATGCTGAGCTCGCCATTGAGCGAGACCGGAAAGGAACACGCTTCCGGCGTGTTGATGTCCAGCACTCGAACGCTCGCCAGACGCAAGCCAGACTCCGAGACCGGCACGGCCTGTGTACCGAGCGTGTAGGTTTGATCCTGGCGCAGGTTAGCACCGGCTGGTAGGGTCACTTCCCAGGTGCGTTTGTTGTCGATCACCGCTTGGTTGGCTGTCCACTGGAAGGTGGTGCTGCCATCGGTGTTTTCAGTCATTGACAGGGTTTCGCCCGGCTGGGTACCGTAGTCATGTTGGTAGCCATCCACCACCAGGAAATTGTCCTGGGGGATGGTCTCGTCAGTCTGCTCGCATCCAGAAAAACTGAGGGCGAGTGCCAGAAGAAGCAGCGCGTGAAAGCGTTTCATAATGGAAGTAGTATAAGCAGAGTTTGGTAAATGTTGAAGTGTCGGCGGTGTTAGTTTATTAACTTCTAAGTCAACAGGTCTGATCAATTGATGACCTTTAGTTCTTTGCCGACGCTGATGAAAGCTTCGATTGCTTTGTCAAGATGCTCGCGCTCGTGTGCGGCGGAAAGCTGTACGCGAATGCGCGCTGCACCTTTGGACACCACTGGGTAGTTGAAGCCGATGACGTAGATGCCTTTGTCGAGCATACGGTCGGCAAACTTTTGTGAAAGCGCCGCGTCGTGCAACATGATCGGGATAATCGGTGTGTCGCCGGGCTTGAGTTCGAAGCCCGCTTTTTCCAGCGCAGACCGGAAATACACGCGGTTGCTTTCGAGTTTGGCGACAAGCGCGTTCGACTCGTTCAGCATGTTCAGCACCTCGATGCTGGCGCCGACAATGGCCGGCATCAGCGCATTCGAGAACAGATACGGGCGCGAACGTTGGCGCAGCATATCGACGATCTCCTTACGAGCAGCAGTGAAGCCGCCCA
>CAZTEZ010000305.1:0-4074 GCA_964611815.1 uncultured Bacteroidia bacterium
GCCGTGGACATCGAGTTCGACTTCCCCTTCGGCTTCAAAGAGCTCGAGGGCATCCACTCGCGCACGGACTTCGACCTCAAGCGCCACGAGGAGCACTCGGGCAAAAAGCTACGCTACTTCGACCCCGAGACCCGCGAGAAATACGTGCCCTACGTCATCGAAACGGCCATCGGGGTCGATCGTCTGTTCCTCGCCCACCTCTGCAACGCGTACAGGGAAGAGGAGGCCCCCACGGCCGACGGCGGCACTGCCACCCGCCTGGTGCTGCGGCTACACCCGCTGGTGGCACCCACGAAAGTGGCGATTTTGCCGCTCGTCAAAAAAGACGGCCTGCCTGAGGCGGGGCGTAAGATCTTCCGCGAACTCAGCCTGGAGTTCCAATGCCTATACGACGACAAAGACAGCATCGGCCGGCGCTATCGCCGCCAGGACGCCCGCGGCACACCCTACTGCGTCACCGTCGACGACGATACGCTGTCTGACGAGCTCGTGACCGTTCGCGACCGCGACAGCATGCAGCAAGAGCGCGTGCCGGTCGACAAGCTCCGCGAAAACCTGCGCAAAAAGTTGGACATCCGACAGCTCGCAGCGTCCTGAGTAGTTTTGCTTACACCACTCATACACGCTTAGTAACCGTTCGTATGAATTTGCCGAAACTTTACACCGTGTTCGCAACCATTGCTGCTGCAAAGCGTAACTTGAGTGCATAACAATCCAATAACCAGTTCCACCAATTCATGCGTAGTTTTTCCGCTGTTCTGTTCTCGTTCTTTCTTGTGGTGTGTAATTCGACCGCTTTCGGTCAAACGGTGATTAATGATTATGCAGAGGTTACAGGCGTTACCGCCAATAGCGTCACTGTAAATGCCATTACAGATCTCGAAACTAATGCTGGCACTGCTCTTCAGGTAGGGGATGTGGTTTATATCATGCAGATGCAGGGTGCAAATTACAGCGGAACAAATGGCTCTCTCGCAGCCATCAATAATGCTGGCTTGTTCGAGCGCGCCGAGGTTGCCAGCATCGCCAGCAATACCATTACACTTACTGGCAATTTAGTCAACACTTATACCGTTGCCGGAAACGTACAACTTATACGCGTTCCGGTTTTCGTGAACCACACCGTTCCCGCAGGTGGGTACACAGCCCAAGCCTGGGATGGCAGCACGGGTGGAGTGTTTGCGATTGAGGTTACTGGTTCACTTACATTATCAAACGACATTAATGTGAGTGAAGATGGGTTTAGAGGTGGGCAAGCGTTACCATCAGGCAGTTCAGTACCCACCGATAATTGCTTTTTTGGCATTGTCACTGGCTATCATACGGGTACTGGTAATTTTTATGATTACCCAACCAATAATCTGGCCTGTGAAAAAGGCCAGGGCGTTGCTATAGTTGCAGCAAACCAAGATGGTGGCAGGGCTCCCATCACAAATGCTGGCGGTGGTGGTGGGTATAATACATCCGGTGGTGGCGGAGGTGCTAACTATGGTGCTGGCGGAAACGGCGGCCGCTCCAATGTCTCGAGTGCAGAATGCTCTGGTGATGAGAATGGTACCTTTGGTATCGGGGGTTTTGCACTAGCTACAAATGGCTATACACCTGGAAATCCGCGTGTATTCATGGGCGGGGGTGGTGGTGCCGGCAACAACGGTACGAATAGCTATGATAAATGTCCGGCGTGTCGCGGTGGCCGTGGCGGGGGCGTGGCGTTTATAACTGCTGGAACGCTAATTTCAGATGGTGGCAGCATTTCTGCTAATGGTGAATCGCGCCCGCAGACCAATTTAGCGGGTGGAGGTGGAGGTGCCGCCGGCACAATCATCTTAAACGTAACTAATTATGACAACTCAGCGGGAACAATAACCACTTCAGCACAGGGTGGCGACGGCGGTACTTCCCGGTCAATTTTTTCAAGTATTAATGATAACCAGCAAGGCGGCGGCGGGGGCGGTGGAGGTGGATTCGTCTGGTATCAACGGGGTAGTACCCCAACTGTTGCCGATGTGAATCCAAGCACAGCAGGAGGACTTTCTGGCTTCAACTCAGGTGGATTTGGGAATGGTTTCAGCACAAACGGTAGCAATGGTAATACCGGTGATGAATTTGATATGCCTGGTTTCGCCGACCCCCTACCCGTCGAGCTGCTCAGCTTTACGGCGCAAAAAAGCACAGCGGGTGTCGACCTCAAATGGACGACCACCAAAGAGGTGAACACCTCGCACTTTGAACTCGAGCGCCTGAGCTCGGCTGCGGCCACCAAAACCTACACCGGCATTCAGACGGTGGCGGCCATCGGCGAAAACACCAACGGCGCCAGCTACACCCACACCGACAGTGAACTGCCAGATGCCCGCACGCTCTACTATCGCCTGAAAGTCCGCGACTACGACGGCCAGGTGAGCTACTCGCCGGTCGTGCAAGTGACGTTTGACGAGATTGACGAGGTGAAGCTGACACTCGCCCCCAACCCCGTGCAGGCGAATCAACAGCTGAACGTCAACCTGCAAAGCAGCGCAGACGGCACCGCACAAATCGAAGTCTTCGACCTCACCGGTCGTCGCCACCACGTCTCGCAAGCGAACACGATCGCTGGTAGCCAGACGATCAGCATTCCTACTGATGACCTGGAGACAGGCGTCTACCTCCTGCGCGTGACCAACAATGGCGCCCAGACGACCTCGCGCTTTCAGGTGGTGCCTGCCACGCGATAATCGCGATTGAACGCATCCAAGGATTTCACTCCGATCCTCCTGGTGAAGAAGCCGCCGCAGTTTGCTGGCGGCTTCTCACTTTTTACTGACCGCTGTAGTCGCAAGATTTTGCGAACTTCCGGGCATGGCACTCATTCAATCTGTACGAGGGCACACGCCTCAGCTACCCGATGATATTTTCCTCGCCGAAAACGCCACACTCATCGGCGACCTCGTGATGGGCCCCGGCTGCACGGTGTGGTACAACGCCGTGATTCGCGGCGACGTGAACCGCATTCGCATTGGGCGCGAGACAAACATCCAAGATTTTGTGATGGTGCATTGCACCTACCAAACCGCCAGCACCACGATCGGCGACCGCGTTTCGCTGGGCCACCACGCCGTGGTGCACGGCTGCACGATTCACGACGATGTGCTGATTGGGATGGGTGCGAAGGTTATGGATCAGGCCGTCGTTGAGAGCGAGGTGCTGGTGGCCGCCGGAGCGCTCGTACCGCCTGGCAAACGCCTGGGCAGCGGGTACTTATACGCTGGCCTGCCCGCCAAACAGATTCGCCCAATCACGGATGTTGAGCGCCAGATGATTCGGCAGACCGCCGAGAACTACCAGCTGTACGCAAGTTGGTATCGGGAGACGGACTAGTTGGCTTTTTCACACCCCGCTGCGTCACCACCTGCTGTTCTGGTAAAACTCCAACCCAAATGCCTAGCTTACGCATGAAGGCTTTTGTTGTTTGTGCGTAGTACCAACCGCTCAAAAAGAAATCCTAACGCTATGCGACGCAACTGTTTACCTGCTTTTCTTGTGCTGATGCTCCTGTCGGCCTGTAGCGATATGGACTACAATGCCAACTTCACGGAAAACGTCGAGGCGGAATCTGAAAAAGAAGAAGCGGTGGGCTTTTACGACCCGACGGCTAACATGCCGGGCAAAATGACCAAGGCCATGCACCAACAATTGCAAAGCATGCAAACCGAGCAGGGGCAAGTGAACCTCCTGGAGTTCCTGCGCTCTAACTCCAGCATCCTCGAGCTCAATGTGTTGGGCGACGGGCTCTACGACGAAACCGTGCGGATCAACAACCTGCGTCCGTGGCTGGGTGCTGGCAAAGCCTATGCCGGTGAGTACAACGGGCCCTATTCGTCGCCCATCGCGCGCATTCAGCTGGATGGCGATGGCAAGCAGTTCGATGGCTCGATTACGATTCAGGAAGAGGAAGTGACCGAGCAGGGCATTCTGGAGCCCAAAACCGAAGAGAAGAATCTCGAGAAAATCGCCCTCAGCGGCTCGCTCATCAGCTGGGCACCGCCCGCCGACAAGCTCGGCGTGCAGAGCGGCCAGTTCGTCACCTGGACACAG
>CAZTEZ010000306.1:0-4050 GCA_964611815.1 uncultured Bacteroidia bacterium
TGGTCTCCTTTCGGCTGCCGAGCATATCGACGGTCTCATTGCTCATGTGTTTGCCGCAAGCCGAGCCGGCACCGTGGCCAGGGTAGACAATCACGTCGTCGGCGAGCGGCATGATTTTCTCCTGCAGCGAGTCGTAGAGGTGCGCGGCGAGGTCTTCTTTCGTCAGGTCGGTTTTCACCGCAAGGTCGGGGCGGCCGACGTCACCCAAAAAGAGCGTGTCGCCAGTGAAGATCGCGTAGTCTTTGCCGTTTTCGTCACGCAGCAAATAGGTGGTTGATTCCATTGTGTGGCCAGGCGTGTGCAGCACTTTGATGGTCACATTGCCGAGCTTCAGCTCCTCGCCATCTTCAGCGATTTTCACGTCATACTCGGGCTTGGCGTTGGGACCAAAGACGATTTCGGCGCTGGTTTCCTTCGCAAGGTCGATATGACCTGAAACAAAATCGGCGTGGAAGTGCGTCTCCAGGACGTACTTGATTTTTGCACCGCTTTCTTTGGCGCGGTCCATGTACGGCTGCACTTCGCGGAGCGGGTCCACGATGGCGGCCTCGCCGTTGCTTTCGATATAATAAGCGCCTTGGGCAAGGCATCCGGTATAGATTTGTTCAACTTTCATGCGTTCTGAGTTTTAGGTGTTGTTTTCGAGAAAGAAGCTGTCGAAAGCAGCTCGTTCATGTTTTGGTTTTTGTTGGACTCTTGCCCGTCCGGGGCTTCGTTTGTTTGATAGTGTAAAGGTCAGGAATCGAAAAAAAATTTGCCGTAATTTGAGTCACATTGCAAATCTTGCTGTGTGTGGCACGTCACATTTAGGGTGTATTCCCAGCGTGTAAACGGTTCTATTTCGACATCTGCCTCCAATAAACAGAATTCGATGGCAGAACATCAAGCTTACCGCGCATTTGTGTAACTTAAACCAAATAAACCCCATTAGTTCTACCCAAAAGCATTTACGATGGCTACTCCTACGATCACTTCTACGACCAACACTTCTCGCGAGGCAGAAACCTTTCCGGTGCTTAGCACCGAACAGCTCAAACTGGCCGAACCCTACGGCGAGCGCTGCCACATCGCCGTGGGCGAGCAGCTTTTTAGCCGCGGCGAACGCCATGCGCATTTTTTCATCTTGCTTTCGGGTAAAATTGCCGTTCGGGTATCCAAACGCGGCGAATCGGTGACGATCGTGGAGCATTGCGCGGGCGAGTTCACAGGCGAGCTCGATCTGTTCAACAGCCGCCAAACCCTCGCCAACGGCGAGATGACCGAAGCCGGCGAAGTCTTGCGCTACACCCCAGAGAACTTCCGCAAGCTGCTGGTGGCCGAGCCCGAAATCAGCGAGATCATCACCCGCGCGTTCATCCACCGCCGCCGCGATTTGCTCTACAACAACCATTCGACCGCCATTCTGCTCTTTGACGAAAAAGACGCCAACACCCTGCGCATTGAGCGGTTTTTGCGCAAAAACGGCTATCCCATCGACATGATTCAACACGCGGGGGACAACGGCCAAGAGAAATACGCCCTGCACCAACTCAACACCGCCGATTTGCCGGCGGTGGTTTTGGGCGAGGGGCAAGAGATTCTGTCGAACCCCTGCAACTACGCGCTGGCCGAAGCCCTCGGTCTGAGCGAAATCATTGACCACGAAGGCGTGTACGATGTCGCGATCATCGGCGCGGGGCCAAGCGGATTATCGGCGGGTGTGTATGGAGCCAGTGAGGGATTGAAGACCATCATGTTCGAAACGGAGTCGCCCGGCGGCCAGGCCAGCACGAGTTCCAAAATCGAGAACTACCTGGGTTTTCCCACAGGGCTTTCTGGCCAAAACCTGGCGGGGCGGGCGCAAGTGCAAGCGCAAAAGTTCGGTGCCACGCTGGCGATTCCACACCGCGTAGTCGAGCTCGATTGCGAGCGCTATCCGTTCGTGTTGCATCTCGACAACTCTGTCCGCGAGGTACCGCCCATTGAATGCCGCAGCATCGTTATTGCCACCGGCGCAATCTACCGCACGCTGAACCTACCGAATGTGCATCAGTTCGACAATGCTGGGGTGTATTATGCGGCCACGGCCATGGAGGGCGAGCTGTGCAGAAACGAGGAGATTATCGTCGTCGGCGGGGGTAACTCTGCCGGTCAAGCGGCGGTGTTTCTGTCCAATCGCGCCAAGCATGTGCATATACTCGTGCGGCGCGACGGCCTGAAAGCCACGATGTCGGAGTATTTGGTGAGCCGTATCGAAAGCTCGCCGCGCATCACGCTGCACACCCACACCGAAATCACGGCCTTGGACGGCAATGAGCGCCACTTGGAAGCCGTGGAACTCACCAACAACCAAACTGGCGAAAAGCAGAAGCTCGACATCCGTCAAGTGTTCTTGATGATCGGCGCACAGCCCAACACCCAATGGCTCAACGGCTGCATCGCCACCGACGATAAGGGCTTTCTGCTGACCGGCAAAGCCCTAGAGAACCACCCCGGCTGGCTCCTGCAACGCGACCCCGCCCTATTGGAGACCAGCCAGCCGGGTGTGTTCGCGGCGGGCGATGTCCGCAGTGGCTCCATCAAACGCGTGGCCTCCGGCGTGGGCGAGGGTTCGATTGCCATCAGCATGGTGCACCAGTTCTTGGAGAACGTCATCGATAGGCTGGCGTAAATACAAAACGCACCGCAATTGCGTTGCCTTTCTCAGTTGAGGGTTATTAGTTGTTGTGCCTTCAGTGCCCGCCACCATCCATTGGGAAAAACAGCTGCTGTGCGAGGATGAAAACGCCCATAATGAGCACGAAGTAGCCAAAGCCCGCTTTGAGTTTTTGGCTGTCGACAAACCGGCTGAGGTAGTTGCCAATGAACGTGCCGCCGATCGTGAACACCGTGAAGATGCCCATGAACAGCCATTCGATCTCGCGGCCAGCGCCCAAGTCGCCGGTGAAGCCAATCAGGCTTTTGGCGGCGATGATCATCAGCGAAGTGCCCACCGCCAGCTTCATCGGCAGGCGTGCGAGTAGCACCAGTGCCGGCACAATCAGAAAGCCGCCCCCTGCCCCAACGAGGCCCGTTACGATACCGACGATCACGCCTTCAAGCACGATCAGCGGCACGTTGTATTGAATCTCGTCGGTATCGGGCTCGGGTGTTTTTTTGCGGCCACTGCGAATCATCGATATACTCGCCAGCAGCATAATGACAGCGAAAAAGACCATGATCAGCGCGTCTTTTTCGACCATAAAATCGCCGATACTGAACAGCTCGGCTGGCAGCTTGCTCAGTAAATAGCGCGTGCCAAAGACCGCCGGAATAGCCGGCAGGCCAAACACAAGCACAGTCTTCCAGTGCACCAGTTGCTCGCGCGACTTATCTAGCCCCCCCACTAGCGCAGATGCGCCAACGATAAACAGCGAATAGGCCGTGGCATTGCCGGGGTCCTTCTGGGCAACATAAACGAGAATGGGCACGGCAAGGATGCTGCCGCCGCCACCCGTGAGGCCCAGCGCCAGCCCGGAGACCAGCGCCAGGGCGAATGAAACAAGTTCGAGGGTTTCCATAAATGCGTTGAAGATGCGTTTGGTAGGTTGCTGGCAAGTTGGCAAAGCGCACATGCCTATGCCGTGACCGCCGTCACACTGCCTGAATTTGCAGGTGCTAACCTCAAACCCCGAGTGTTCAAGCTGCTTAACGCAAGCATGCAATCAGCTCACGCTCGATGGCCTGCCAGTCGGGCGAGCTGCCGGGCTGGGCGATAAAATCGACGCGACTTTCATAGGTGCCAGCCAATTTGAGCGTGTCCAACGCGCCTTCGGTAGCGTTGAGGGCAACCGAGTGGCCGTTCACGCGAAAGATGCCTTTTCGGCGCAGCAGGTGGTCGTTGGCCAGAAAAACCGCCTTAAGCCGCTCTAAATCAAACGCATCAGCAGCGTGGAAGCGCCAGCCGCAGGTCGTAAAGCCTTCGGCTTCGTGCAAGTAGCGTAAAGGTAGTTTTGGCTGTGGGTCGTGATCGTGGGCGTGATCGTGGGCGTGATCGTGGGCGTGATCGTGGGCGTGATCGTGGGCGTGATC
>CAZTEZ010000307.1:0-4049 GCA_964611815.1 uncultured Bacteroidia bacterium
AGCCGATTCAGGCTGGCGAGCCCGAGCAGGCCACCAACCCGCGCTCGCGCTCGGCCCGATTGCGCGCCGCCGAACGCAACGATCAGGCTTATACCGAAAAGCAATCGCCCAGCAGCCAAACCGAAACCGACCGATGAAACGCAACCGAACACGTACGCCTAACCAACCCAAAACCGAGCGCGCTACCCGCAAGCGCCGCGCCCGTCGCGAACGCAATATCAGCTTTGCGTTTGTGCGCAATTTCCGCCTTGTGCGCCTGCTGGAAGGCAACCTGGGCTACACGCTGCTGCTGACGTTCGTTGGGCTGGTTTACATTTTCAATTCGCACCGTGCGGAGTCGAAAGCGCGCGAGGTAGATGCACTGAAGAAGGAAATTAAGGCGCTGGAATCGGAGTACATGACGCTGAACGCCAAGATGAGCGTGGCCTACCAGCAGTCGCGCATCGCCACGCGTGTCGATACGCTGGGCCTCGACAAACCCAGCGAGGCGCCCTACAAGCTGGTGATGGTCAGCGAGAAAGGAGACGACAACAACAGCAAGCAAAAGGAGGTGGGCCGTGAGTAAGGTATCGGACAACATTCTGAAGCGGGTCTACTGGCTCGTTGGCTTTTTCCTGCTGGCCTCGGTGGCGATCGTGTTTCAGATCGTCCGTTTGCAGTATATGGAGGGCGACCACTGGCGCCAGATGCAGGAAGAGCAACGCGTGTACGCGAAAAAGATCCTTGCCGAACGCGGCGCGATTCTGTCTGACGACGGCTCGCTGATGGCCGTCACGCTGCCGTTCTACCGCTTTGCGATGGACGTCACGGTGCTCAACGAGCGCGACTACGAGAACCTGAACGACAGCATCATGTCGCTGTGCGACCACCTGGCCAATGAGTTTGGGCAGGAGGGCGAAGATGCTGCGCACTTCTACCACATGATTCGCACGGCCCAGCAGCGCAAAGACCGCCACATCTACCTCTTCCCGGTCAAACGCCGCTTCACGTACCAGGACTACAAGAAAATCCGCACCTTCCCGATCCTCAACCGCGGGCCGTATGAGGGCGGTTTCATTGCCGAGAAAGTCGAGAACAAGCGTTTTTACCCGCTGGGCAATCTCGCGCGCATCACCCTCGGCCAGCTCGAAGACGATACCACCGCCCTCCGCGGCATCGAATACGCATTCAACAAGTACTTGCGTGGGCGCGACGGCAACATGATGGTACAGCGCGTTTCGAACAACGTAGAAGTACCGCTGCATTATTACGCCCAAAAAGAGGCGCAAGACGGCAACCAGCTCATCACGTCGCTGAACATTGACATGCAAGACATCGTCGATAACGCGCTGCGCAAGGCCGTCGAAAAGCACGAGGCCAAGCACGCCACGGCCATTTTGATGGAAGTCAACACCGGCGAAATTAAGGCTATGGCCAACTACCCGGAAGTGTTCAACTTCGGTGTGGCGAGTCAGTGGGAGCCGGGCAGCCCGTTCAAAATCGCCTCTGCTATTGCGGCGCTCGAGACCGGCATCGTCTCGCCGAGCGACAGCATTTTCGTCGGTAAAAAGGGCAGCTTCAAGTTCTATGACCGAGTGATGCGCGACGAAATGGCCTGGGGCAAGGTGACGCTAGAGCAGGCGATCTCGAAGTCAAGTAACATCGCCATGGCGCGCATGATTAACGAGTTCTACTCACGTCAGCCGCAGGAGTTTATCAAGGCGCTCGACCGCATGGGTATCCTCGAAAACTCTGGCGTGCAGCTTAAAGGCGAGCCTAAGCCCTACGTTATCAAACCGAACCACCAGCTTTGGAACGGTACCACCCTACCCTGGCTAGCTATTGGCTACAACGTTCGTTTGACACCGCTGCAAATCCTGAGTTTCTACAACGGCATCGCCAACGACGGCAAGCTCATCAGCCCCATGCTGGTGAAAGAAATCCGCCGGGGCGCCGAGACGTATCGCAAGTTTGAAGCAGAGGTTCGCCGCGAGGAGATGGCCAAGCCGTCGACGATTTTGCTGGTGCGCCACTTTTTGGAGCAGGTGGTTGAGCAAGGCACAGCGCGTGGCATCCGTAGCGAAAAAGTGACCATGGCCGGCAAGACGGGCACCACCCGCAAGTTGATCGACGGCGAGTACCAGGAAAAATACCGCTCGAGCTTCGTGGGCTACTTCCCCGCCGACAAGCCGCAGTATTCTTGCATCGTGGTCGTCGATGAGCCAACTGGCGACGCCTACTACGGATCTGAGGTCGCCGCGCCGGTGTTCAAAGAAATCGCCGAGAAAGTCACGGCCTTCAATCTAAAGCTGCACCCACGCCAACTGACGCGCATCGCCGATGCCAGCGAGGTGCCGCTGCCACGCATCACGCACCGCGAAGATGCCGCCGCTTTCTACAGCATGTACGGCCTCGACACGCCTGAGCGCGTGTGGAGCGAATACGTCCGCCCGCGCAAGCAGGGGGAGAACGTGGCGTATGTGCCGCACAAAATCATTCGCGGCCGCACCCCCGACGTGCGCGGCATGAGCGCAAAAAACGCCCTTACGCTACTCGAGAATCACGGTTTCCGGGTGCGTATGAAAGGTTTCGGGCGTGTAAAAAAGCAGAGCATCCCGCCCAACATGCGCTTCCGCAAGGGCTCGATCATCACGCTCGAACTCTCCACTGAACTCGCCTCAAACTAAAACGACTCGACCGACTACACCCCACACTTCAACGCTATGAAAGTCAGCGCCCTTTTGCAACACGTTAACGTCATTGACCGGCACGGCCCGGCTGATGCCGACGTGCGTGCGCTGGCGCTCGATTCGCGTGAGGTGCAGGCAGGCACGGTCTTTTTTGCGATTCCCGGCACGCGCGTAAATGGCGAGGACTACATCCCGCAAGCTATTGAAAAAGGGGCGGTTGCGGGTGTCACTGAAAACCTGCCGACTGAACTGAAAGCAGGCGTCACCTACATCCGCGTGCAGCATGCAGCGGAAGCGATGGGTCAAATGGCCGCGGCTTTCTACGGCCATCCGAGTCGCGAGATGAAAGTCGTGGGCGTGACTGGCACGAACGGCAAGACATCGGTCGTCACGCTGCTCTATCAGCTGTTCCGCAAACTCGGCTACCCTTGCGGACTGATCTCGACAGTACGTGTGCTGATCGATGACCAGGAGATTCCAGCCACGCACACCACCCCAGATGCCCTGCAACTGCAGGCGCGTCTGGCCCAGATGCGCGATGCCGGCTGTGCGTATGTGTTTATGGAGGTCAGCTCGCACGCGACGCACCAGCGTAGAATCGCCGGTATTGACTTCGCTGGCGCTATTTTCACGAACCTGACACGCGACCACCTCGACTACCACGGCACTTTCGCCAACTACCGCGATGCCAAGAAGCTGTTCTTCGATGGCCTCTCGAAAGACGCGTTCGCGCTGGTGAATCTCGACGACAAGAACGGCCGGGTGATGGTGCAGAATTGCGCTGCCGAAAAGTACGGCTATGCCCTGAAAAACATGGCTGAATATCGCGCTCGGGTGCTTGAGCAGACCAAAGAGGGTATGCAACTGGAGCTCGGACAGCACACGGTTTACCTGCCGTTCGTCGGGCTGTTCAACGCGTATAACCTGCTTGCTGTCTATGCCACGGCCGATTTACTCGGCCAAGATGCGGACGAGGTCGCACTGTCGATGTCGCAGCTCGCCCCGCCCGATGGTCGGCTGGAGCAGTTCGTGGCTCCCAATGGTGTCTTGGGTGTTGTCGATTATGCCCACACGCCCGACGCGCTGCAGAACGTGCTCGTCACGCTGGCAGCGATGAAAGCAGGTGGCAAAATCATCACGCTAGTTGGTGCTGGTGGTGATCGCGACCGCGAAAAGCGCCCCGAAATGGGCACCATTGCCGGCGAGTTGAGCGACCAGGTCATCCTCACCTCCGACAACCCACGCTCGGAATCGCCCGAGGCGATCATAGAGGCCATCTACGCCGGGGTGCGCCCTCAGCATCAGCGGCGTGTGTTGCGCATCACCAACCGCCGCGAGGCCATCCGCACCGCGGTACAGCTTGCTCAGGCGGGCGATATC
>CAZTEZ010000308.1:0-4044 GCA_964611815.1 uncultured Bacteroidia bacterium
TCAGTCGATTGGGGCGCTTTTTGCGCTTTTGCGTCCAGGCGCGGGCGGCGGCGTCGGCGGTGTCGGCGAGGTGGGTGGGGCCGGTCAGCACGTAATACTTGCTGTCTTCTGGCATGTGCTCGGGTGGACGCATGCCGCGGGTGGCCAACACGAGCGCTTCTCGCCGCATCAGCGCGACATAGAACCCCGCCACCCGCGAGATGAGCCAGGCCGGCTGGCTGGCGTTCAGCAGGTGCTCGTTCTCGGCAAAAGCTGGCATGTTTTCGCGCAAGAGTTGGGTCAACTGAGCGAGCTCTTGCTGGGTCAGCGTTTTGGGCTTGGCCGAAAAATCCTCGAAAGGGTAGACGATTGTCACCGGCGTGTTGGTCTGCACTTTCTGCTGGTTTTGCTGCAGGCTGCCCCGGTGTTCGCGCCAGTAGTCTTTGCCGATGTCGATGGCCGCCTCCAGGGTCACGAGCTTGTCGGTAAACTGCAGCTCGTCGTGGCGGGTGGTGTAACAGAGCAGCAAACCGCCACCATCTGCGAAGCCCTCCACGATGCGCTTGTAGGCGTTGTAGCGATCGTAGCTGGTCAGGAAAATCGTGTGCGGCTGGTGACGCTCGATGAGGCGCTCGAGGTCGTCGTCGCTGATGTCTTGCGGCACCGTCAGGTTGATGGCGCCGAGGTATTGCAGGGCGAGGTCGACGGCATAATACACCATCGTATTTTCAGACAGAATCAGCACCACATCGCCTCGCTTAAGGCGCTGCCACGTCAGGTAGGCCTCCAGGCAGTGGATCAGCGCATGCGCCCGGCCGTAGTCGAGGCTGTCCAGCTCGTCCATGCCCTCGGCCTTCAGTATCGACTTGAGCTTGGGCGAGTGCTTGTAGGCATCGGACCAAATGGCCGGGATGGAACGAAAACCGGTGGGCTGTGGGTTGGACATAGACAAGATGAAGCGAAAACGCTCTGCCCAGTGCACACCACCGGGCAGCGACAAACTACCTATTTTTGACGGATGCAACCTGAAGCAGCGCCGCAAAGCAATGCACACCCCAGCCAATGGGAGTACCCCGAACGTGGGCAAAAACGGCAGTTTAAAGACCGCTACTGGTTGCACGCGCTGCTGTTCCTCGTCACGTTCATTACGACCACCATGGCCGGGGCGGAGCTCACGACCTTCGGCCGCTGGTTCCCGGGCGCGTTCGACGACAGCGTCCCGCAGCTTGGCTTGGGCGATTTCTGGAACGGCCTGCCCTACTCCATCGCCTTTCTCGCGTTTTTGACCTGCCACGAGTTTGGGCACTATTTCGCCTCGCGCTACCACAAAGTGGCTTCTTCGTTGCCGTACTATATCCCGGTGTTTTTGCCGGCGATGCTCAACATCGGCTCCTTCGGGGCGGTCATTCGCATTCGGCAGGCACCCGACAGCACGCGCAAGTACTTCGACATCGGGGTCGCCGGGCCGCTGGCGGGCTTCGTGGTGAGCGTCGTGATTCTCGCGATCGGTTTCGCCACCCTGCCGCCCATCGACTACGTGCTGGAGATGAACCCGGACTACATCGACCGATATGGCGGGGTGCCCACCGAAAGCCAGCTGCTGAAAGACAACGGCATGGGCATCGCCATGGGCACCTCGCTGCTCTTCGAGCTGTTCAAGGAGATTTTCGCCGACCCCACCCGCCTGCCCAATCACTTCGAGATGTTCCACTACCCGCTGCTCTTTGCGGGCTTCATCACGCTGTTTTTCACGGCCCTGAACCTCTTGCCCATCGGTCAGCTCGATGGCGGGCACGTCACGTATGCGCTGTTTGGGCGCAAGCGCTCGGCGCTGTTCTCGCGCATCGCCGTGCTGGCGCTGGTGCTGTATGGTGGCATCGGTATCGTGAAATTCACGTATCCGTTCTGGTACGTGGCGCTGGGCTTCTACCTGCTGTTCCTGGTGTACGTGATGTCGAAAGTGGCGAGCGGCAATATCTGGCTGACCATTGGGCTGGTGCTGACGGTCATCGTCGCCCAGCAGGGTTTGCAGGCGGCGATGCCCAACCAGCAGCTGAGCCTGATCTGGCTGCTCTACGCGCTTATCGCCGTGCGCGTCATTCGGCTCGACCACCCGGTGGCGAAAGTCGAACACCCGCTGAGCCCGGGGCGCAAGGCGGTGGGGTGGTTATCGCTGGCCATCTTTATCCTCTGCTTTTCACCTAACCCCATTGAAGTTAAAGTAGCTGACCCTCAAATGGAAATGAAGCAGGCGAATAGTAGTGAGTCGTTAAATAAAATGACAATAGGTACTACAACCAGTCCAGACGTTTGTTTCGGTACTAACCATTTGAGCGACCAAATCATCTACGTCAACTTGGACGCAAATTAGTCATGTTTTTGCCAGCCCCTGAAATCAATATATTGCAGGTATGCGAAGTCTAGTTTCGATTTACTTGATGGCGATCATCGTCCTTTTGGTCACCGCACAACCGAACACTGCGTTGGCGCAAAACCCGGATGAGTTGCCAGTGCGCGAGGGGGCCAGCAGCCCCAGCTTTTCACTGACAACACCTGGGCAGCCCGTGGATGTCGTGCGCTATGGCCAGAGCCTCTACATCACTGGGCAGGGCGAACTGCCGGACTCGGTGGTGGGAGACCGAAAGGGCGTGGTCTTCAAATACGATGCTGAAACAGAACGCGTCGTCAACTGGGCGATTGGGCTTGACACCCCCAGCTGTCTGGGGGTGAACGACAGCGTGCTGTTTGTATCAGAAGGCAACCGCATCCTGCGCTTTCGGCACGATACGGGCGCGGTGGTTCGCACCGATACAATTGCTGTGGCCGGCACGATAACCGATCTCTTTCTGACCGCCGACTCGCTGCTGCTCATTGCCGACCCCGACTCAAATGCTATTCGGGTGCTCGATTTACGCAATGACAGCCTCTACGCCTACGACTTGCCCGAACTTCGCCATCCGGTCAGCGTCCGGTCGTATGGTGGCATGCTGACGTTCGTGGAGCGCGGCACAGACAAGTTACCCGGTCGTTTGGTAGCGGTGTCGCCGGACAACCTTGCAAAAAGCTGGCACGTGTTCCCAGGCAGCGAACACAAAGGCGGATATACTGATTTGCACTTTTTCGAGGAGGCGAAATTGTTCCTGCTCATCACCCCACCACTAGAGCGGGAAGACGGGCCCAGCATTCCAGGGCAGTTGCTGTATAAAAACCCTTTCGATAAAGCGAGACCACAGGTGATTCTTGAAAGTGTGCCGATGCAAGCGCGCATCCAGCCCGCCAACAACGGTCGCGAATTATTCATGACCGACCCCGAAAACCAACGGGTGCTCATCTTCATGCACACCCCGCCAGGCAACGCGGGTGCCTCTCGTTGAACGCCCGTTCGACTGCCGAACCCTGAAAACCGACCACTGAGCCGTTTTTAGCACCGCATGTGCGAATAGAGCACACCCTGGCAGGGCTTTTGCACGTTGTATACATAGTCAATCACCAACTAAGTTTTTGTGAACTATGTATCGGCAACACCCGCTTCTGTTCGATTTTCTGCAGCAGGCCGCCCGCTTTTCGTGGGGTGTAGGCCAGCGCATGCTGAACCTTTACCGCCACCAACCGCCCCACGTGCGCCTGGGCGTGGCGATGCTGCTGGGCATTCTGGTGCTGTTCTTCGCCGCCGAACCACGGCATTCAAATACCAACGTACCAGATTTGATAGCTGGGAAAAGCGCCACCACTACCAGCAGCCTGGAGCGTTCGCTACAGCCCGAAATCGATGCCTGGCTGGGCACGCCGTATGCCGCCGGTGGTAGCTCGCGCAGTGGTACCGACTGCTCGGGCTTCGTGAAGAGCGTGTATAAATCGGCGCTGCAAATCAGCCTGCCCCGCAGTGGCGTGGCCATGTACACCCAGAGCCGCGCCCTGGCCGAGAGCGAGCGCCGGTATGGCGACCTCGTGTTTTTCAGCTATGGCGCGGGGCGCATCAGCCACGTGGGCATCTACGTGGGCAACGAACGCTTTGTGCATGCGGCCAACAACGGGGTGCAGTACGACCACCTCGACGAGCCCTTC
>CAZTEZ010000309.1:0-4035 GCA_964611815.1 uncultured Bacteroidia bacterium
GTACCGCTTTCTTTCAGGATCGTACGTACGTCGGCAAAGTCAGCGTTGATATAGCCATCACCGGTGATGATCTCCGCGATGCCACGCGCACCTTCGCCCAGCACATTGTCGGCCATGTGATAGGCCTCTTTGGCTTTGATTTTGTGCTGGCAGATCTTCATCAGGTTCTCGTTATTAATAACGAGCAGCGAATCGACGCTCGAGCGCAGCTCTTCGAGGCCCTCCTGGGCAATCTTCGTGCGCCAGGGACCTTCGAACTTAAAGGGCGTTGTGACGATAGCCACCGTCAGGATGCCCATCTTGCGGGCTTTGGCAGCGATGACCGGCGCGGCGCCCGTACCGGTGCCACCGCCCATGCCGGCGGTGATGAATACCATCTTGGTACCGTCGCTCAGCACGCGGTCGATCTCGTCGATGCTCTCCATGGCAGCCGACCGGCCCACGGCGGGGTCGGCACCACAGCCCAGACCGTTGGTGACCTCGCGACCCAGTGCCAGCTTGTTGGGCACGGGGCTGCGACGCAGCGCCTGTACATCGGTGTTGGCCACCACAAAATCGACACCGGTGATGCCAATCTGGTGCATATTGTTCACAGCGTTGCCGCCGCCGCCACCTACGCCAATGACTTTGATGATGTTTTTGCGGTCAATGCTATCGTCGCCAAACAGATCGTCGTCCATCGGCGTGTTCAGTTCAGCCTCAACCTCCTCGAACCGATAGTTCGGAACGGGCGTTGCCTCAGGCCGGCGGTTGGGCTCTTGCTTGGGGGGCAGGTTGAATTCCATAGTGAAGTGGGGTTTTTAAGGAAAGGGTGTAAAAAAGGGGGGGGGTAGTATATATAAAGGAGGGTCGGAGTAGGGTGTTACTCGATAGGGGCGTTGGCGTTCGAAATCGTTTTCTCGAACCAGCCTTTCATCATGCCGACGAACTTGCTGGATTCGGCCGGGCGCTTCAGGCCCGTGCGCGATTTGTTCTTGCCATCAACGGGCAGGCCTTCATCTTCGAACAGGCCCCAGAGCATCAGCCCGGCAGCGGTGCTGTACTTGGGCAGGCCCAGTTCTTCGACCAGGCCACGCGAGAGGTGGGTGCTGGGCGCCGCAATGCGCGTATCGAAGCCCGAGACGTATTCCATCAAATCAGCCGCGTAGGGCATTTGTGCGCCTGCGCCGGTCAAGAGGATGCCGCCGTAGACCTCAGAGGTTTGCAATCCGGCTTTTTCGATTTGCACCGTCGCCATTTCGGCGATCTCCTCCATGCGCGCCTGGATGATTCTCGAGAGCGTGCGCTGGTGGATCTCTTTGGGCGGGCGGCCGTTGATGCCAGGAATCGAGAGGATGTGCTCTTCTTTCAGTTCGCTGGCCATAGCGTAGCCGTATTGCTGCTTGAGCGCTTCGGCGTGCTTTTGCATGATCTGGCAGCCGGCCATGATATCGCGGGTGATGATATCGCCACCGAAGGGCACGATGGCTGTGTCCAGGATGTAGCCGTTCTTCCAGACCGCCACATCAGTCGTGCCACCGCCGATATCGACGAGTACCACACCGGCTTCTTTTTCTTCTTCGTCGATCACGGCATACGAGCTCGCAAGCGATTGCAATACCAGCCCGGCGACTTCCAGCCCGGCTTTCTCGACCGTGCGGTAGAGCATCTTTATGTGGTGCTCTTCGCCGGTCACGATGTGGAAGTTACCCTCCAGACGCACGCCGTTCATGCCGACGGGGTCTTTGATGGCGGTCTTCTCATCCACGGTGTAATCTTGCGGGATGACGTGCACGATCTCACTGCCAGGAGGCGTGGCGATGCGGTACATGTCGTTGCGCAGACGGGCGACATCCTGCTCCGTGATCTCCTCTTCGGGGTTGCTCAGCGTGATAATGCCCTTCTGCTGGGTGCTCTTCAGGTGCTCGCCGGTCACACCGACGAATACGCTGTAGATTTCCATGTTTGAGTGCGCCGAAGCTTCGTCGATGGCTTTGCGAATGGCGCGGACGGTTTTGTCGATGTGGTAGATCGTGCCACGGCGCACCCCGTCAGAGGGCGCATCGCCAATGCCGAGAATATCGACTTCTCCGTTTTCAGTAATGCCACCGACTACGGCTGCTACTTTCGTCGTGCCGATGTCCAGGCCGACCTCGATGCGTTTGTACTTATGCTCCATAATAAACGAGATTCAGAAAAGGCGGGTTTTTAGGGTTGAAGTGGGTCTTTTGTGTCTTTTTTGGCGACGATCTGCCCCGCGTAAGAAAGGTCGATCTGGCGGTAGTGTTTCCAGCCCGACTTGGGCAGTACGTGCGTCAGGAAATGTTCCAGTTTCTTCAGCTTTTCGATGCCCTGTGTTGGTTCGCCCAGTTCAATGGGCAGGTTGCCGAACTCCGGCATCAGCGTAATGCGGTTGTTTTTGTGGACGAAGATGTCCGCAATCTGCTTTTTCAGTACGTCGCTCTGGTCGATGTACTCGATGATGGGCAGCAGCGCTTCTTTGGGCTGGTCGATTTCAGTCGCGCCCAACTCGAGGTGCTCCGTGCAGTAGCCGTAGACCATCAGTGTGCGGGCCGTGCGGTTGCGGTGCAGCGGCATCACGGTGAGCTTGTCGTCCAGGTAGAAGCTGTTGCGTTTGTGGTCGAGGAAGCGCGCGATGGGCCGGCGGAGCTTCACGCGTACTTTCAGCGTGCCGTTCGCCGCAAACCACACCTGCGCCTGGTGGACGTACTCGGTGGCTTTCAGTTTGTTTTCGAGTGCTGCGAGGTTCACCTGGCTGGCTGGGATGTCCGTCAGCTGCTGCTCAGAGCCCAAGAGCGTGTGGATGTCGGCGCTATCGAGAAACGTGCTAGCGTTAGGGTTGTCGATGCTAATCTCGACGGCCGCCGTGCGCTTTTGCTGCTGGTGGATGGTGCTCATGCCCATGATCGCCAGCGTGAATACCGGTGCAGCGATATACACCAGCAAGCGTTTGATTGAAGCGGAATATGTGCGAAAGCGGGCCATGGGTGGGTTGTCGTCTTAAGCGTTGCGGTTTCTGTTTTCGAGTTGAGCGGTCAGCGGCTCGACCTGAGTTGCGATATCGCCAGCACCGAGTAACAATAGAATCGTAGGGTCATCGGTGAGTGCGTCAATCGCAGCGTCGGGCATTTCTTCCAAACCTATAAGACGCTTCTCAGAATGCCTGATCTGTTGAAAAACCAGATCACTGGTGACGTGGGGTATGGATAACTCGCGCGCCGGGTAAATGTGGATAAGTGTCACATCGTCGGCCTCGCTCAGTATGGCACCGAATTCCCTGTAGAAATCACGCGTGCGCGAGTACAAATGCGGCTGAAAAACAACGTGTAGTTTACGTGACGGAAACAGCTCTTTTGCAGCTGATAAGGCCGATTCCAGCTCGGTGGGGTGGTGGGCATAGTCATCGACGACAATGAGATTGTCGTCCTCATACGCGCGCTCAAACCGGCGGTGGATGCCCCGAAAACTGGCCAATGCTATGGGCAGTTTGTCGGGATCGGCACCCGCCAACAGGGCAAGTGCCAGTGCACCGGTGGCATTCTCGACGTTGTGCCTGCCGGGCAGGTTGAGCCTTAAATTTTCGAGATGAACGCCGGGTGCTTTGAAGTCGAAAATGCTGGCAAAGCCGTCGCTGCGTAGGTTATCGGCGTAGTATTTTGTATCAGAAAAGCCATAGCTCTCGATGCTACGCCCTGAAAGTTTGGGCGCGTGGCCCAGCCATTGGGGGGTCATCAAAAGCGTTCCGCCGGGCTGTAAATTGTGCATAAATTCTACGTAAGTCTGCCGCATTTCGGCCGCCGAACCGTAGATATCGAGGTGATCCACATCGAGACTCGTGATGAGGCTGAGTTGTGGATAAAGCCGCAGGAACGAGCGGTCGTATTCGTCCGCCTCAACGACCAGCCACTGGTCGCCACCGGCGATGTAATTGGAGCCCGTATTGGACAAAATACCGCCGATCAGCCCGCTCGCCGAAACGCCAGTTTCCTTTAATAGCCACGCCAACATGGCACTGGTGGTGGTTTTGCCGTGGGT
>CAZTEZ010000310.1:0-672 GCA_964611815.1 uncultured Bacteroidia bacterium
CTAACTGACTCTCAATGTTTTAAATTCCCGAATGTAAATTTCAACAGGCTCTTAGGAGCTGCAATCTAACTTGCATGTAATCCTTTATAGCTTGTATACGTATCTCAGCCATCAGGGGTGCGAATTTGTCGATCGTTTTTGTTAACACATCGACAGTGAGATAATCCTCAAGGTAATACTGTATTAGGCTACGGGCATAAGGGTATCTATCATACAGATAACGCATTAGCTCAAAATGATTGCATTTCGAATTAGAGTGGAAACCGACCTTTGGTGTGCTCCTTTCAGCGTAGGTTCGTAGTTTATTAACGTAGGGATGTGATGGATTATTCTGTTCTTTCTCGATTCTTTTGTCTGTGTGATTCCATAGCAAGGCTCTGGCGGAGTCATAAATTGGTGAAAAACTCGGAGGCTTCCTTTTATAAACATCTTCAAGCACCCCCCAGTTATACATATGCCTATCATTATTCCCAACAATCGCATCAAAAACCAACATCTTCAAATAGCTTTTAAAGATAGCTTCTGCTTCTTCAGGTTCATAAAGGTCCTTAAAGGCGTTCTCAGTGTCTGTAATATCAAAAAACTCTTTTTGACTTTTCCCCTCACCTATTTCTTCAACAAACTCTTTGTCATCGTTCAAGTAACCAGAATATATCTCTGCACCATGAACCA
>CAZTEZ010000310.1:682-4028 GCA_964611815.1 uncultured Bacteroidia bacterium
GGTGGCGAAAGTTTTTACTCAATAAAAATATGCGTCCACCAATTGTTGCTAGTGACGTTTCAGCATGTCTAAACCCTAGAGCAGTCTCGATTTCTCCTATCAAGTGCTCTGTAATGCTTTCGGAAGGATAACATTTATGCCCAAACTTACAAAAGAACTTCGACCATGATTTGGAGTTATGCCGACTGGGATTTCCAGAATTATATTCATAGATCCTTGCGAGCACTTTCGAGGCTTTACCTTGAAGGTTCGTTGTAAGAAATCGTGTTTTGTCTGGCTTAAGTGCCTTTACTTTAGCCTCCTCACGCACAAAATTAGAACTTGTATACTGCCTAACTGAAAATATATACAATTTCTTGAAATTGAATTTGTTTAATTCAATGTATTGCTGTTGCTCCATAACTTAAGGGTGCTTTGACACAATAATACTAAATTTGCAAAACCCCCCGCCACGCGCTAACTTCCCAGTCTCCTAACTTAAGCCTACCCTATGCCCAGCGCAATTATTACCGGCACCGGCATGTACGTCCCGCCGCGTGTGGTGAAAAACGAGGAACTGAAAGAGTGGTACGACACCTCTGATGAATGGATTACCGAGCGTTCGGGCATCAAAGAGCGGCGGTGGATCGAGGAGGGCACCAACACCTCCGCCCTCGCCGTGGAGGCCGCCAGTATGGCGCTGAAAAACAGCGGGTTGGACAAAGACGCCCTCGATATGGTGGTCTTCGCCACCCTGACACCGGACGCGTATTTCCCCGGCTCGGGCTGCTTTCTGCAAGCAAAAATGGGGCTGCCGACCATCCCGTGTCTTGATATCCGGATGCAGTGCTCGGGCTTTATCTACGGGCTCAGCCTGACCGAGATGTACATCAAAGCCGGGAAATACAAGAACATCTTGGTGGTGGGCGCCGAGGTGCAATCGACGGCCATCGACTACCGCCCCGAGGGCCGCACGGTGGGCGTGCTGTTTGGCGATGGCGCCGGCGCGGTGGTGGTGCAGGCCAGCGACGACGACAGCCGCGGCATTCTCAGCACCTACCTGGGCACCGAGGGCCAGTTCGCCGAGAAGCTGTGGATTGAAGAGCCCACCCCTTCGCGCATCCCGCGCTCGAACCCCGAAGGTGAGGGCATCTACACGTACATGGAAGGCCGCCACGTCTTCAAAAACGCCGTGACGCGCATGAGCGAATCCGTGCAGAACGCCCTCGACGAGAACGGCTGGACGGCCGCGGACGTCGATCTGTTCATCCCGCACCAGGCCAACCTGCGCATCGCCGAGGCGGTGGCCAAGCAGATGGGCGTGAGCATGGACAAGTTCTTCATGAACATCCAGAAATACGGCAACACGACGGCCGCCACACTGCCCATCTGCCTGCACGAAGCCCAGGCAGAGGGCCGTCTGAAGCCCGGCGATAAGGTCGTGCTGACGGCTTTCGGTTCGGGCTACACCTGGGGCTCTGCGGCGGTGGTCTGGTGATTATCAACCTTTTAGGGGTCGTTTCAACCAGTCGAGTTCAGACTTCTGACCGTTCAAAAAAGATGCCGTAATGGCATCTTATTTTGTAGTTGTTTGAGTGCGTACCATAAACTACGTCCTTTATGCTCCGCTATTTACTCCTGCTTGCCCTGCTCTTTGTCACCACACATCTTACTGCCCAGGACACCCGCCCGCGGGCATCTGAACTGCAAACCGCACCTCATCCGGAGGGGCTGGAACTCAGTTGGGCCGTGCCTAGCGGTACCGACCGCGTGCTGGTCTACAGCCGGGCCGATGCGCAAAGCGGTTGGACGGAAATCGCAGAGCTCGACAGCACGGTGTCCAGCTGGGTGGATTCGAGCTACACCCCTGGCAATCAGGTCGAATATCAGGCGCGGCGCATCCCCGTCGTAGGCCAGGGGGTGCTTGGGACGGGCTATGTGTTCGGGGGCGATGGGCTACCGGCCGTGCACAGCCATGGCAGCGCCGTGATCGTTGTCGAAGACCGCCTGATGGATGCGCTCGCACTGCAACTCGACACCCTCCGCCAAGATCTCCGGGGCGATGGCTGGCAGACGCAATTGATTGCTGCCAACGCGAGCGATGCCGTGACGGCTGTGCGCGCCGAGATCGTGGCCATAGACGACCAAGTGGGCAACGTCAACGCCATCTATCTGATCGGCCACGTGCCCGTGCCCTACAGCGGCAACATTAACCCCGACGGCCACCTCGACCACCGCGGCGCCTGGCCAGCCGATGCGTACTACGGCAGTTGGTCGATGAACTGGACGGACAACCAGGTCGATTACACCCAAGCCGCACGCTCTGCCAACCACAACAGTCCGGGCGACGGCAAATTCGACCAGAATACACTGACCACGGCGCCCGACGCTGCCGTGGGTCGCATCGACTTCACGAACCTGCCGACGTTTTCAGAAAGCGATACGGTGCTGCTTCAGAACTATCTGCGCAAAGCCCACCGCTGGCGCACCCGGCAATTCACGGTGCCAATCCGCGCACTCATCGAAGACAACTTCGGCGATTTCGGGGGCGAAGCTTTTGCCGCGAATGGCTACCGCAACTTCCCGGCGCTGGTGCACCGAGACAGTATTCATGAAATTGACTTCCGCTCGACCTTGCAGAATACGCCCTATCTGCTGAGCTATGGCACGGGCGGCGGCACCTACACCTCGGCGGGCGGCATCATTACGAGCAACCAGCTCTCGAACGACAACCTGCAGACGGTCTTTGGCTTTCTCTTTGGGTCATACTTCGGCGACTGGGACTCTGAGAACAACCTGCTGCGCGCGATGATCGCACAGGGCGACTACACGCTCATCAGCGGCTGGCCTGGGCGCCCCAACTGGTTTGTGCACGGGCTGGGCGTGGGCGAGCCCATTTGTCAGAGTCTGCTGCGCACCCAAAGCAACATCGGCAACATCAACGGCTACCAGCAGGCCAACAGCAGCACCCGCGGTACGCACATCGCGCTGATGGGCGACCCGACGATTCGGGCCATGTATGAGGCGCCTGTGGAGGAGATCTCGTTCACCGAAACTACTGTGGAGACCATTTTGGAACAGAGCGAGGCTGGGTCAACCGTCGAAGAACGCCCGGCACCTGTGGTCAGTTGGATGGACAATGCCGGTGCCGATGGCTATTTCGTGTACCGCGCTAGCCACCCCGATAGCGGCTGGTCCTTGCAGAACGCCGAACCAATTACCGCTATGAGCTTCACGGATTCGGCAGCGCTTCTGGAGGCCGTGAACTATTACATGGTGCGCCCAGCCAAAGCCGTCCGGACGCCCAGTGCCGGGTGTAATGCCCCCCAAAATTTAGACAGCCCCATAAGAAAACCTGAGAACGAAA
>CAZTEZ010000311.1:0-4024 GCA_964611815.1 uncultured Bacteroidia bacterium
ATCGGCTCCTGTGTTTGTGTGTGTATGTATGCGCCCGATAGCGGCATCGGCGGCATGAACCACTTTATGCTCGCCCGCGAACCCCTACCCGGCGAGCCCAAAGGGCGCTATGGCCCAACGGCCATGCAGCAGCTGTTGGAAGCCCTGCTCAGGCGAGGGGTGAAACGCGACGAGCTGCACGCGAAAATCTTCGGTGGCAGTGAGATGCGCCTCGCGCAAGAATCGCCCAAAAGTGTGGGCCAAACCAACATCGCTTTTGCCCGAAAATGGCTGCAATACGAGGGCATTCCGATAAAACGCCAGGAGGTGGGGGGGCACCGTGGTAGAAAAATCTATTTTGACACGCGATCACACACCGTCTGGCTCAAGCACATTCGCCAGATCAACTACCGATGACCGTCTCTTTTCGATCAACCTTTCCGACCAACTGTTCGACCAACTGAATGACCACACCGATGCAAGCGCGCTCCTCCTCCACCCGCAGTCGGCCCATCCAGGTGATGATCATCGACGATTCGGCGCTCATCCGCCAGACGCTCTCAAAACTCGTCGATAGCATCCCCGGCCCGCAGGTGATGGCCACTGCTGCCGACCCCTACTTTGCGGTGCAGAAGCTACGCAAGGCTGTGCCGGATGTCATCACCCTCGACATCGAAATGCCGCGCATGGATGGACTGAGCTTTCTCGAAAAGCTGATGAAGCAGCACCCGATTCCGGTGGTGGTCATCAGTTCGCTGAGCGCCAAAGGCACGGCTAACGCCATACGCGCGCTGGAGCTCGGCGCGGTAGAGGTGCTGCTCAAGCCCCGTCTGGATACCGAAGACGCCCGCAAAACGGCGCAGGCTCAACTCGCCGAGGTGCTGACCACCGCCGCCAAAGCCCGACCGCGCAAGCGTTCAGCACAATCGACACATGTGACGGAACGGCACAGCGCCGATGCCGTTATCAAACGCCGCAAAACTAACCAGGCGATGCTGCAAACGACTGAGAAAGTCGTGGCCATTGGTGCCAGCACTGGCGGTACGGAGGCCATCAGTCAGGTCTTGCAGGCGCTACCACACGACTCGCCGGGGATTGTCATCGTGCAGCACATGCCGGCGTACTTTACCTCGGCTTTTGCAGAGCGCTTAAACGGCATGTGCCGTATTAACGTGAAAGAGGCGCGCTCGAACGACAGTGTCTTGCGCGGGCAGGCGCTGATTGCGCCGGGTGACCGCCACCTGCTGGTGTGTCGCAGTGGCGCGCGCTACTATGTTCAGCTCGACGACGGCCAGCCCGTGAACCGCCACCGGCCGTCGGTGGATGTGCTCTTTCGTTCGTGTGCCAATTTTTGTGGGCCCAATGCCGTAGGGATTTTATTGACGGGCATGGGCAACGATGGTGCCGCCGGCCTGCTCGAAATGCGCGAGAACGGTGCCCGCACCGCCGCGCAAGATGAAGCTTCCAGTATCATCTATGGCATGCCGAAGGTGGCGCACGAACTGGGTGCGGCTGAGCAGTCTATCGGGCTCGATAGTGTCGCGAACTACATTTTTAAGCACGCCTAGCGCACAAGGCCACAATGGCCTATTTCAGGAGCTCCTCTTCTGCAACATCCAGCACCGCATCCATGGGGACATCGATATCGGGCGAGCACACGCCGATACCAGCCAACAAGCTTAGGCGCAGGTCTTTACCGGCGTTCTTTTTGTCTTGTTGAAGCATCTGTTGCCACAAAGCGCGCTCGAAGGTCATTTGCGGTGCAGGAAACTTGAAGTTGGCCAGGCCTTCAGCGATTTCGTCGTAAGTGCTGGCTTTCATGCCCCCGAACTCTACCGAAAGCCGCGCTTCGGCGCGCATGCCCCAGGCGATGGCCTCGCCATGCAGCATCGGGAAGGGCGAGCGGTAACTGAGCGATTCGAGTGCGTGGCCCAGCGTGTGGCCGAAGTTCAACACCTTGCGCAGGCCCATTTCCTTGGGGTCGGCAATAACGATGCCGAGCTTGATCTCCTGAGACGCGCGCACCAGCTTCTGCCAGTTTTGTCGCAAGAGCGGCTTGCGCACGATGCGTCGCCAATAGCTGCCGTCGGCGATCAAGCCGTGCTTGAGCATCTCGGCCACCCCGGCGCGCAGTTCGCGTTCGGGCAGGGTGTTCAGAAACGCGATGTCGACGATCGTGCTATTGGGCATGCGGTAGGTGCCGATGAGGTTCTTCGCGAACTCAAAATTCACGCCCACCTTGCCGCCCACAGCCGCGTCGGCCATGGCCACCAGGCTGGTCGGGACGTAAATCACACGTATGCCGCGTTTCCAACCGGCGCAGACATATCCGCCCAAATCGAGGGCCATGCCGCCGCCGATGACGATGCCCACTGCTGCACGCGAGATGCCCGCCTCAAACAGCCGCCGCCAGATGGACTCCAGCTGCCGCATGTTCTTGTAGCTTTCGCCAACGGTAATTTGCAACACCAGGTCGGCATCCAGGCGCTCAATGGCATTCGAGATGTTGGGGTAGACGTTCTCGTCGACGAACACAATGCGCTCGCTGCCACCCAGCAGCTTAAGTTCAGACTGCAAGTCGGAAAGCCAGTCGTTGGAATGGACGATGCGCTGCGCCATGCGGTTCGGGTTGCGGGAGATTGATCGACAAGCTGAGACTGCCGATTATTTCAGCCGCAAACTAAACGCTAAACCGGGTTGTAGCAAATTTTGTGGCCGATCCGCCGTGTTCCAGCGCGAAAAGTTGGGCGTGAGGGTGGGGGAGAGATGCAGGCTGATGTCTTCCGACACGTCGAAACCTTTGAGGTGGGCGGCCACGTAAGCCTCCACGGCTTGCAGCGCATAGGCCACGCCCGTAAGGATGAAAAACAGATCGCGGTTGCGCCTGGCCTGGTCGCGCAGATTACGGATGGCCGGCGTGGCGGTGGCCAGGCGGCCGTCTTGGCCATTGTAGGTGCTGTCTGTGCGCGTGCGGTAGATTTCGCGCAGCTCAGTAAACTCCTGATGCTGAATGATGGAAAAGGTCACCGTAGCGCCCAGAGCAGCCCAAACGATAGGTGCTTTCCAGTAATCGCGGTTGTAGACCTGCCCACTGCCGGGCAGCAGCAGCGCAAAACGCACTGCGCGCTTTGGGTCGGGTAGCCACTCGCCGGCTTTTTCAACACTGTCTTGCGTAAACACCCGCCCGCTGTCCTCCACGGCAAAGCGCTCGCCTTTGAAGTCGATGCTATCGCTGGTGGTGCTGTCGACCATACCCTGGCGCTTCTGCTCGGCCCGATTGCCCGGCGGTTGAGCCACCAGCGTGGCGGCCATCAGCAGCAGGGGGATGAGCAAAAAGAGGCGCATATTGAGAACCAGGATTTACAGGATTTGCCGTAGGATTTACAGGATTTGCCGTAGGATTTACAAGATTTTCTGGAGTCGTTTTTAAGAGCGTTGAGTTAAGGCCTCGAAAAAGATCTAATTCTTCAGTTTTGATTAGCTCCCTACATTTCACCAGAAGAATCTAACTTGGATAATGTATATCCTGAAAATCCTGCCACAAATCCAGTAAATCGCGGTTCAAAATCAATTCAGCAGTTCCAACAGGCGGTTCAGGTCTTCCTTTGAGAAATACTTGAGCTTGATTTCGCCACCCCCACGGCTATCGTGGGTGATTTGCGTGCGGGTGCCGTATTTCGACTCCAGTTCTTTCTCAACGGATTTCAGCTGGATTTTGTATTTCTCGCTCAGCTCATCTTCCACCGATTTGGTCTCGGCGGGTTCGTTAAGCTGGCGCACGAGCTCCTCGACCTTGCGCACCGAGAGGCCCTTCTTCAGGGTCTCGTTAAAAATCGCGATTAGTGCGTCGGGTTTCTCGACATTGATGAGCGCACGGGCATGACCCATGCTCAGGCGCTTTTCGCGCAGGGCTTTCTGCACCTCAGGTGGCAGTTTGAGTAGGCGCAGGTAATTGTTGACGGTCGAGCGCTTTTTACCCACGCGCTTGCCGACTTCCTGAATCACGAGGCCGAACTCGTCGATCAGCCGCTGGTAGGCTAGGGCC
>CAZTEZ010000312.1:0-4000 GCA_964611815.1 uncultured Bacteroidia bacterium
TTATTGTCTACGCTGGAAGTTAAGCACTTCAAGAGAACGCAAACTAAGAGAGCCTACCCATGCGCTGGTTGAATGAAGCCGTTCGCAAAAATGACCCCAAGTACGTGGCGCATGCGCTCGACACGAAAGCATATCTGCGCTACAAAGAGGGCAAGTACGAAGACGCTGTGGAAGCTTGTGAGGAAGCGCTCGAAATGATCGAAGACGGTGCCGACGGCAACAGCAAATCAACCGTCATGCTGCTGGCGCTTTCGCGCTCAGAAGCCTGACTATCAAAAAGTTGCTGAATCTAAAGTGAATTGCTTCTAAGTTCACGCAAGCGTTTCCGGGCCTCCACTTTGTAGAGGCTGCCGGAGTAATCCATCAGAATTTTCAGGTACAATTCTTGCGCTTCCTTGGGCTTGTTCAGTGTGAACTGCATCAGTTCGGCCTTGGTGAACACGGCGTCGTCGGCCCACACGTCCGTGCCGTGCTTTTCGATGATGGCATCCAGGAAGCTGATCGCCTGTTCAGTTTTGCCTTGATTCAGCGCAATCTGCGCCTTCTCCCACAGGATTTCGTCGCGCAGGCCGTGCTCCGGGTACTCCCGCATGATCTGATCCATCAACCGAATTGACTCCTCATAGCGCTTCTGATACGCCGCTAACTGCGCATCGGCGAACAGCTGCAGCGGCACCTCGGTGGTGTCCATGCCCAGGTTATCCTGGATAATCAGGTACAGACGGATGGCGTCGTTCGAGATGTCGTTGGACGTATTGTCTTTCAAAACTTTCAGCTGCCCTTTCGCCAGCTTAAACTGGCCGTTGAAGTAGTTGAGCCTGGCGATGCGGTACTTCGCTTGCGTGGCTTGGGTTTCGTCTTGCAAGACTGAATCCACCAGTTGGTATTGCTTCAGCGCCTTAAGCGGCTCCTGCTGAATGAGGTACACATCGCCCAGCAAGAGCTCTGCCTCAGCTTTGAAGCGCGGGTGCACCGGCAGACGCGTGATTTTCTCCAGTTGGTTTTTCGCCAACGTTACATCTCCGGCATAGAAGAGCAGCAAACGCGCCTGTCGAATCATCGCCTCCGCAAAACCGGGCTGACGACCGTGCTCACCAAAAAGCTGCTCGTAATTGTCGATTGCCTGGCGCACTTTCAGCGTATCTAAAGGCTTGGTTGAGAGCGCCTCCAGCTCAAAGTTTTTGGCGCGCTCCATCATCGCTGGCATGTAGTACGGCGATTTGCGCCCCAGCTGCTTGATGATGTACGTGAGCGCCTCGTTCGAGAGCTCGTAGCGCTCGTTTTGCTGTAGGCTCTGCGCCAGCTCGTAGACCCGGCGGCCGTTCTCGCGGAGCACGCGGTCCATCGCACGCGCCTGCAGGAGTGCTTCTTCGTAGTTCTCGGCTTTGAGGTAGAAATCGTACAGCAGTTCGCGCAGCTTTTCGTCGCGTGGGTTGTCCATACTCGCACGCAAAAGGCCGGTTTCAATCGCATCGTTCTTATCCTCAGCAACCAGGTCGAGCACGACCAGCTTAAAATCATCGAAGATATCGGGCTGCACCTGATAGGCTTTGACATATTCGGCAATGGCCAAATCGATATCGCCATTCAGAATGTGCAGGCGGGCCATTGGCTCAGCAAAGAGGGTCAGACGACCAAGCCGCTCGCGTGCGGTGGTGTAGGTTTTCATTGCCCAGTCGAACTGGCGCTCTTCAAAGAAATAGCGCCCGACTTTAGCGAAACCGCCTTCGGTTTCAAGTTCATCCTCAAGCAGTTGATTCCAAATGGCTTTCGCATCTGCTTCACGCTCCTGCGCAGCGTAGACCGAACCCAGCAGGGCTTTCACCTGCGGTTCCGATTTATGCTTGCGCAGTGCTTTCTGCACGGCTTTTTCGGCGGCATCGTACTGCTCAATTTCCAATTGCGCCTCCACGAGCGGGAACAGGTAATCGAGGTCGTGGTCGCGGTCGTAGAGCTTCTCGTACAGCGGAATCGCCTTCTCGTACTCGCCGTCGTTGAAATACTCGCGTGCCAGTGCCGCCTCGGGGTCCTGCACCTGCGCACTGAGTGAACTCAGCACAAGTGTGAAAACCAGCAGCAAAGGCAAAAAGCGAACGGAATTCAGCATATTGATCTAACGTAATTCAGCGCGCAGGGGTACACGAGAAGCGAACTTTTCCGATACCGTGTGCCCCGAGAGGCTCACTTTAAAAATGCAGAAATCTCGCCGTTTTCCGCGATTTCCACCTCCACATATTCCTGCAAAGTCGTCGCCAAGTCAATGCCGACAAAGCTGGGGCGGATGGGGAAGCTGCGGTGCCCGCGGTCGATCAGCACCGCGACTTGCACGCGCTCGGGCGCATGGGTGTGCAGCATGCAGAGCGTATCGAACTGCGTTCGGCCGGTGTACAGCACGTCGTCGACGATGAGCCAGTTTTGCCCAGTGGGCGGGCTCTCAAGTTGCTGATCAGGCCCTTTTTCAACCTGCAATAAGTCCAGCTTCAGGGGCGAAATCTCCTTTAATAAATCGTGCAGTTGCGTGGCGATGTGGTGGCCACGTTCGCCCAGCCCGAGTAGTGTGAGCTGCTCGCTATCGAAGTTCTGCTCGTACACCTCGAAAGCCATCCGCCGAAGCGTGGCCTGGGCTGCTGCCGGTTCGAGGATCTGTACGCGCATGTTAGTGGGGGCTTAAAACACGCGCGGCGGACTGTTCAGCCCGCCGCACTGTCATTTGCTTATTGAACGAGCTCTTTCACTGCGTCGCCTTCCTCCTGTTTGGACTGGCGGCTTTGCAGCTTTTCCCATTCTTCTCTGCTGGCCACGTACACCTGCTCGAGCTGGCGCATGCCCGTGCCGGCAGGGATGAGGTGACCGACAATCACGTTCTCTTTCAGGCCGAGCAGGTCGTCCGTCTTGGCAGCGATGGCTGCTTCCGAGAGCACCTTGGTGGTTTCTTGGAAAGAGGCAGCCGACATGAACGACTTGGTACCTAGCGACGCACGGGTGATACCCTGCAGCGTCGGGCGGGCAACGGCCGGTTTGGCATCGCGCACCTGGATCAGCGGCTGCTCTTTGCGCTTCAGAATCTGGTTCTCGTCGCGAAGTTTGTGCAGACTGATGATGTCGTTCGCCTGGTAGTTCGAGCTGCCACCCGGATCGAGCACGACCTTCTTGTCGAAGATCCAGTCGTTTTCTTCCGTGAACTCACGGCGGTCAATAACTTCTTTCTCGAGGAAGAGCGTATCGCCCGGATCGACGATGTAGACTTTCTGCATCATCTGGCGTATAATCACCTCAATGTGCTTGTTGTTGATGCCTACACCTTGCAGACGGTAAACGGCCTGAATCTCGTTCACGATGTACTCCTGAACGGCCGCCATACCTTTGATGCGCAGGATATCGAGCGGTGTGATGGCACCATCCGAAAGCGGCGAACCACCGTAGACCAGGTCGTTATCCTGTACGAGAATGTGCTTGCTCAGCGGTACCATGTACTTGCGCTCTTCAGAGCCGTCGCGCGAGGTCACGAAGATTTCGCGGTTACCACGCTTGACCGTACCGAGTTGCACCGTACCGTCGATTTCAGACACAACGGCCGGGTTCGAGGGGTTACGCGCCTCAAAGAGCTCCGTAACGCGCGGCAGACCACCCGTGATATCCGCTGTTTTTGACATCACACGCGGAATCTTAACGAGAATCTGACCGGCTTTAACGCTCTCATTGTCATCGATGACGATGTTAGCACCAACCGGGATGTTGTAAGAACGCACCTCATCGCCAGACTTGTCGAGGATCGTGATGGCCGGGTTCACCGACTTGTCGCGGTTCTCGATGACGATTTTCTGGCTAGAGCCAGTCTGCTCGTCAATCTCTACGTTGTAGGTCACGTTCTCGATTACGTCTTCGTACTTCACCGTACCATCGACGTTCGCAAGAATCACGGCGTTGTAAGGGTCCCAATCGACCAGCTTTTCGCCCTTCTCAACTTTCTTTTTGTCCTTGACATACAGACGCGAGCCGT
>CAZTEZ010000313.1:0-3985 GCA_964611815.1 uncultured Bacteroidia bacterium
GTGTTTGGCCCCACTCGCGAGGTAGCGCGCCAGCTGCTCAAAAGCGGCGGCCTGCTGCTCGGTGGGCGGCAGGCCGAAGCTCTGCAGCAGCTGCTGGGTGAGGGGGGCGGACATGCCGCTAAGGTAGGCGATAATCGGCAATGCGTTTGGGGGGCTGCCAGACAGATTTATGCAGTGAAGCCGCTCGAATTGGAATCCGCAACAAATTGAGTATCATTGGTAAAACAGATGCTGATTTGATGCTGTATTGACCACTTGAACGATGTCCGACGAAACCATTAGCAAACTTATTCCGGCGTCATTGCTACTGATACTGGCTGTGATCGAGGCCCTTGGCGGACTGTACTTGCACGACCGCAGAAGCAAGAACGACTTGACGATCGAGTTTCTGAGCCTGGTGATCTTGCCGGCATTTGTGCAACCGGGGATATTCCTGCTCGTGTTTGTGGTTGGCGAGCTCTGGTTTCACGCGTATGAGAACAGCCTCGTTGACCTGCCCATCGTGTGGCATTTTGTCGCCTTTTTGGTGCTCGACGACATGATGCAGTACTGGTGGCACCGGCTGTCTCATGTGAGCCCAGTCATGTGGAAACTGCACCGGCCGCACCATCTGATCGAAGAGATGGGGGTGTTGGTGACTTACAGGAACGCAGTGATGTATTATGCGCTGATGCCCGGCATTTGGTTCTCGGCCGTATTGATCTTTCTGGGGATGGGCTACGCCTATCTGTTCTACTTGCCCATCAAACTGACGGTCATCTTATTGGCACACAGCGAGACCAAATGGGACCGCGTTTTGTACAAACACCGGGTGTTGCACCCGCTTGCCTGGGTCGTCGAGCGGACCATCTCAACGCCCAGCACCCATTTTGCGCATCACGGTTTGACCGACGAAGACGGTGTCTCGAATCCGAATGGCAACTTCGGCAATCTGCTTTTCTTTTGGGATATACTTTTCGGTACGGCCAAAATCACGCGTCGGTACCCCAGCCAGTTTGGTGCCTGGAACCGCATCAAAGAGCCGTGGCATATTCAACTGTTTTTCCCGCTGGTGCGCTCTAAGGACCCCGATAGTGAACTGAACGCGTTGGTCGGCAAGCAGAGATCAAAACGTGAGGCAGATTGACTTTGGTCGGCCGTTTCAGAAGCCCGTTAAACGGGCGTTAACAGCGGGTTGAAAAGCAATAAAAACCACCCGCCGCTTTCTGAGCGTCGACCCGCTCACCGCCGCCTTCCCCAACCGAACGCCCTACAGCTTCGCCGACAACTTGCGTCGCCCTGCATGCCCTCTCCCCACATTTCCGTAACTTCAACCCACCCAACTCAACCCCACAAACACACACGACACATGGCCAACTACCGTATCGAAACCGACTCCATGGGCGAGGTGAAGGTGCCCGCCGACAAGCTCTACGGCGCACAGACCCAGCGCTCGCTCGAAAACTTCGCCATTGGCGGCGAGATGAACAAGATGCCCATCGAGGTCATCCACGCGTTTGCAGTGCTGAAGCACGCCGCCGCCCAAACCAACCAGGAGCTGGGCGTACTCGCGAAAGACAAAGCCGATTTAATCATCAAGGCGGCCAAGGAAATCGCCGAAGGTCAGCATAATGAACACTTCCCCCTAAAAATTTGGCAGACCGGCTCGGGCACCCAGAGCAACATGAACGTCAACGAGGTGATCTCGAATCGCGCGATTCAGATGGCCGGTGGCGAGGTGGGCAGCAAAACGCCCATCCACCCCAACGACGACGTCAACAAGAGCCAGAGCTCGAACGACACCTTCCCCACGGCCATGCACATCGCGACCTACCGCATGCTGCACGACCACACCGTCCCGGCGCTGCAACAGCTCCACAAGACGCTGAAAGCCAAGAGCGAGCAGTTCAAGGATGTCGTGAAAATCGGACGCACGCACTTTATGGACGCCACGCCCGTGACGCTCGGGCAGGAGCTCTCGGGCTACGTCACGCAGCTGGAGCACAGCATCGTTGCCATCGAAAACACCTACGGCCACCTCAAGGAGCTCGCGCTCGGCGGTACGGCTGTTGGCACCGGGCTGAACACGCCCGAAGGCTACGACGAGAAAGTGGCGCACCACATCGCCGAAATCACCGGCCTGCCGTTCGTGACGGCCGAGAACAAGTTCGAGGCGAGCTCCGCGCACGACGCGATGGTGGAAGTCAGCGGTGCGCTGCGCCGCGCGGCGGTCGCGCTGATGAAGATCGGCAACGACATCCGGATGCTCTCCAGCGGTCCGCGCTCAGGCATTGGCGAGATTCTGATTCCTGAAAACGAGCCCGGCTCCAGCATCATGCCCGGCAAGGTGAACCCCACGCAGTCGGAAGCCCTGACGATGGTCTGCGCCCACGTGATGGGCCTCGACGCGGCGGTCGGCATTGGTGGCAGTACCGGCCACTTCGAGCTGAACGTCTTCAAGCCGATGATCGTCGCGAACGTGCTCACCAGCGCGCGCCTGATCGCCGACGCGGTCGTCAGCTTCGACAACAATTGCGCCCAAGGCATCGAGCCCAACCACGAGCGCATCACTGAGCACCTGAATAACTCGCTGATGCTGGTCACGGCGCTCAACACGCACATCGGCTACGACAAGGCGGCCGAGATCGCCAAGAAGGCACACAAAGAGGGCAAGACGCTGAAAGCCGCCGCCCTCGAACTGGGCTACGTCAGTGAGGCCGACTACGACAAGATCGTCGACCCCTCCAAAATGGTCAATAATTGACATTAAACTCCGGCCTGCGGCCGGGTCGATAATCAACATTAAAGCCCGGCCTCTGGCCGGCTGCAGAGCGCCACAACGTTGTGGTGTCTGCGCGTGAAACTGATAAGTATGACCGCCGCGGCAGTAGGTGTGGCGGTTTTCTGTTGAAAAACCCTATACCTTTATGAATAAAACAACAACAGTTACATCCTGAGCCGCCGTCTTCGGCGGCGAAGGACCTCCACCTCTGGTTGTGCATGTCCGGAAGTGCCGTTCCTCAGGATGTACCGTGTGAAAAAAGCCGTTACATCCTGAGCCGCCGTCTTCGGCGGCGAAGGACCTCCAGCTCTGATTGTGCGTGATCGGAGTTGTAGTTCCTTCCTCACTCCGTTCCTCAGGATGTACCGTGTGAAAAAAGCGGCCACATCCTGAGCCGCCGTCTTCGGCGGCGAAGGACCTGCGAGCACGTTCAATTCAGCTTGCCCGCACACCCGAACCCCTTGCTTTCCAACGCGCAACAATCGAAATTGCATCAATGCGCATCCCGCTCCTCTTACTGCTGTTCTCGCTACTGACCGCAACCGCAGCGGCACAATCACCAGCGCAGGTGTATCACCTGGCCATTGACGGCACAGCGTATACCATCGACGACCTGCAGGCGGAGCTCCGCCCGTTTTCAGACGCCGCAGACAGCGACTGGCTGCTGGATATTCAGATGAGGGGCAAGCAGCCTGAAGCGTTCTCGGCCAGGGTGCTGGTCACGATGACCGAGCCCGGCCAGATGGGCAGCATCTATTGTGTGTGCAAAGGCCAGCAGGGCTACAAAGACGGCAAGGTTTACTGCACGTTCAAGTTACAGACCGACCTCAACGGCTCACAAGGTTACGCGCAATACGGCACCGAACTGAACACAAAGTACTGCGGCGGTGAATCGCGCGCGCCGAGCCAAAATCTGCTGCAACTCGAGCACATCGAGTCCACGATGGTGCGCAACGCGAATGGCGTGGAAGTCGAACGCAAACTATACCACCTCAATGGTTCGTTACAACTATACGATCTGAAAAAAGAAACCTGGGTGCTGGTGATGCTGGAGTTGAAGAACGTGACCATTTAACTTTTCAGAAGCTTGTGTATAGAACATCAAGGCTGTTACCCAATTGACTTTTCCCAACAAACTCAACAAACTCGATCATGAAAAAACTACACTATGTAGTGTACCCCATCCTCTAAACAACCCATGGTCACCATTAAGCAAAAGCGCGG
>CAZTEZ010000314.1:0-1625 GCA_964611815.1 uncultured Bacteroidia bacterium
GTCGGGCAGCAGCGACGCGTGCAGGTTGAACGTGCCCAGCGGGGGCATTGCCCACACGCTTTCGGGCAGCATCCGAAACGCGACGACCACGAACAACTCGGCCCCAAGCGCACGCAATTCTGCCTGAAAGTCAGCGTCCTTCAGGTTGGTGGGCTGGAGGATTGTCAGGCCTTGTTTGAGCGCATAGTCTTTCACCGCCGATGTCTGCAACTTGCGCCCCCGACCGGCGGGTTTATCCGGCGCAGTGATGACGCCCACGACTTGGTGGCGGCTGTTCAGGAGCGCTTCCAGGCTCGCCACTGCGAACTCGGGCGTGCCCATGAGGACGATATTCAGCGGGCGGTCTGACAGATTCTTCGACATACGAACAAAGGTAGCGCATGAACACGGTCTCGCTCAAGTGATGCTTCGCTATATTTAAGCATGCGCCAATTACTACTCATCCTCATGCTCCTCCCGCTGCACCTGGTTGCGCAGCCGCTCGACTACAGCAACATTGACAACTGGCTGAGCCACCCCGAGCGCCTGACTGATCTGCAGCGACTGCCGTACACGATTGACATCGTGGGCCCAGATACCTCCGACCTGACGCGCGTTACGCTGCCCAACCCGACGGATGATACGGGGGTTGATGTCTTTTATGTGTACCCGACCCAGGACCCGGGCAGTGTTACGCCAGCGAACATCGACAACCGCACGCTCAACCCGCAGCAAGTGCGCGGCACGTTTCTGGGTCAGGGCAATTTGCTCCGGAATTTCGGGCGGGTGTATGCGCCCTGGTACCGCCAGACCAACATCCCGGGCTTTTTCGTGATCGATGACAGCGCGCAGTTCAACATCGTCACCACCGCCTACCACGACGTTGAGGCCGCGTTTGACTACTACCTCGACAACTACAACAACGGTAATCGCATCGTGATCGTCGCGCATTCGCAGGGGTCGTATCATGCCATGATGCTTTTGCGTCGGCGTTTCGACACCAACCCGCAGCTGCGCAGTCAACTGGCCACCGCCATTTTGGGGGGCATCGCGTATGTCTATGCCGAGCAAGGCCAACTGACGGGCGGCGCGCTGGAAAACATCCCGCTCTGCAGCGATAGCACCGAATGCGGCTGCATCCACACCTGGCGGGCTTACCCCGACGACCACGTCTTAGATCTCAACACGACGTTTCTGCCCACACGCAACCCGCTGCTGTCTCCCGACTATTTGTACGAAGCCTACAACCCAACACAACACGCCTCGATTCACGACACACTCATTTACGGCAGTACACAGCGGCCACTCACCCGGCTCTTGCGCTCGCCAGACGCGCATGGCAGCACGGCTTATGTCGTCGCGTATGATGGGCTCTACCAGGCGAGAACCCAACGAGAAAACAACGAGAATGTCGGCTTGTTGCTCGAATATGCTCCAGGTGCGAATGATCAGCGCCCGGACTTCCTCAACGATCGTTACGCTGGCGAGCCTGATTTCGATCGCCAGGGCTACCACAACGGCGACTTCTGGGTCTACGGCTGGGACGCCATCCAACTGACGCAGGCCAAGCTGGACGCGGGCTGCACGACCGTCTCGCGCGAAGAGATTACGCAACCTGCATCGCATGAGCCCCGGTGCTGGTACGA
>CAZTEZ010000314.1:1635-3970 GCA_964611815.1 uncultured Bacteroidia bacterium
TTCGGTTCGACTTGCCCGCTACAGCATCTCAGTTGCAAGTCTTCAACTGCCTGGGACAATCGGTAGCCGTGTTGCCCATCCAGCATAAAACATGCGTCTCGCTACCCCCACTGCCTGCTGATGTTTACATAGCAAATTATTGCACAAAATTTGTTAGGTTTATCGTAATCAAATAAATCTGTCCAATATGATGCGTGTACTTCGTATTCTGCTTTCGCTTGTATTGATCCTTCCGATTGGCCTACTGGCCCAATCGCTCGATTACAGCAACATTGACAACTGGGTGAGCCACCCCGACCGTGTGCTGGACGTGCAAAAACTACCGCTCACCTTCGATTTAGTGGGGCCGGATACCACGCAGCTCACCCGTTTCGAGCTCGATAACCCTACCGAGGACACCGGCGTTGACATTTTCTACATCTACCCGACCCAGGACCCAACGTTCAGCTTGCAGCCCACGAATCTGGACAATCGCACCCTGAATCCTGCGCAGGTTCGGGGCACTTTTTTGGCGCAGAGCGGCATCTTCGGCACTTTTGGACGACAGTATGCCCCCTTCTATCGACAACTGAGTATTTCTGCGTTCACGAACTACGACAGCCTGGAACAGCAACGCGATTTGCTCGAATTCGCCTATGCCGATGTGGAGGCTGCCTTCGAATACTACCTCGATAATTTCAATAACGGCAACCAGATCATCATCGTCTCGCATTCCCAGGGCTCGCAGATGGCGCAGATGCTCCTGCGCCGCAAGTTCGATACCGACCCGCAATTACGCGCTCAGTTGGTGACGGCCATTTTAGGCGGGCTGGATGCCTACTATACCCCACTGAATGTGTTCACTGGTGGGGCGTTGGCAAACATTCCGCTGTGTGGCGACAGCGCGCAATGTGGGTGTATTCAAAGCTGGCGTTCGTACAAACGCGGTATTCAAATCCCGAACCCAAATCTCGGTGCGGCAGCGTTCAATGCCTTGTTGGCCCCAGATTATCACCTCAACTCGTATGACACCACACAGTACATCGCCCGCCAAGACTCGCTCATTTACGGCGACACGCCGCAACCGCTGACGCGCTTTATGCGCCCGGCGAAAGGGCTGTATGGGAGTGATGCCTTCGCGATCGTGCATGACAGTATGTATAGCGCCAACTACCTGCGCGAGAGTGATTTGCGCATCGGACTGATGATCGAAAAGCGCAATATCCCAGGCGATTTGCGCAAAGACTACCTGGCCGAGGAAATTGAGCCAACGAACGCTTTCGATGTTCAAGGCTACCACATCGCCGACTTCTTCATTTACGGGTGGGATGCCATGAAGCTGGTCGAAGCCAAACTGGACGCGGGCTGTAAGACCGTCTCGCGGCCGGAGATGCCGTTCAACACGACCAAGTAGGCGCGTGTGTGGTACGCCGTGCAATCTGAGACGCTGCACTTCGATGGCATCGCCACGGGCACGCCCGTGCGCGTGCTAGACCTCAGCGGGCGGGTGGTGCACACCGCCGCCGTGCCCCCCACAGAGATGCTACGCTTGCCAGCACTGCCCAGCGGGGTGTACATCGTGCAAGCCGGCGGGGTGAGTGTAAGGGTGGTGCGGTGAACTTTGCTAGTGCTTCGGACTGTAAAAGAGGCGCGTCGTCTCGAGCGAAGCCGAGAGACCCGAGAGGATAGCGCCTGCAATGGGCTCGGGTCTCTCCACAAGGTCGAGACGACGAAATTAGAGCTGGCAAGTTGTTATGTCTTAGCCTGAAAATCGCAGACCATTTTGCGTTGATGCGCAAAATGGTCACAACATGCACTGCCCTACCTATCAACAAGTTCGATACACAGCTTTCGTAGCTAAAAACAAAATAGTCGAGAAATCGGGACAAGAAGGGGGCCGGATGAGACGCACCGACGATTTTCGGGGGGCGCGGGGGTGATGCTACAGCGTCGTCTCAAGCGGAGTCGAAGGATCTTAGCGGATAGCGCATGTGGGTGGCTCGGGTCTCTCCATTCATTCGACCCTTTCGACCGTGCTCAGGGCAGGCTTTCGCTCAGGACAGGCAAGGTCGAGTCTACACATTATTGATTTTGGCCGGGCCGAGTCAGCAAAGCTCTCTCAAAAAGACTATACTATATTGAGAACAAGCACTTTTTCGATTCACGCTTTTGCCTTACATTTTGTTTTATAAAAAAATAGCTCAGGGTCTCCTTCATCTAGGCCATTGATTTCGCCTGCAAAAGTAAAGCCAGCTTTATTCAATGCGCGCTGCATGGGTGTATTCGATTTATTGGTAGAAGTAAGAGACTGTCCAACATCTTAAATTAACCGCTGTGCAAGAATCTGCACCATCCT
>CAZTEZ010000315.1:0-3953 GCA_964611815.1 uncultured Bacteroidia bacterium
CCGCCCGATAAGCGGCGCTTAGACCTCGGCGAGCTAAAAGTGCGTGCGGAAGATATCGAGATGGAAGACGTGGAGATTATCGGTCGAATTCAGAAAACAATTTCGGACGGAGAGAAACAGACGTTTCGGGCAGACCAATACCAAAACGCCACAGGCGGCACCGCCGATGAACTGGTACGCAACCTGCCGAGCGTGAGCCAAGATGGCGATGGGCAATTTCGGTTGCGGGGCGCCGATGATTTTCTGCTGCTGCTCAACGGCAACCCCGTGCAGGGCGATGCCTCGATGTTGCTCTCGCAGTTGCCCGCCGATGCCATCAAAGACATTGAAATCATTACCAGCCCAGGTGCCAAATATGATACCGACGGCGCCGGTGGCATCATCAATATCATCACTAAACAGCCCATCACCGAAGGGGTTTCGGGCACGGTCGGATTGCAAGGCGGGCTGCCAAGCACCCAGACGTTCGGGAACCTCAACTACCCTTTGCGCTTTGGCGGCAATTCGTCAGTTGGGTATCGCAAAGAAAAATTTGACATAGCCCTGAGCGGCAACTATTACCGCAAAGACCTCGCCGGCTACCGCGAACTCGAAGCCTTTACCCAGCGCGGCGATTCGGTGCGCACGTATCTGCCTTCCGAGGGCGAACGGAGCTTTATCCGTAGCGAATATGGCGCGCGGTTGTCTATGAATTACCGCCCCAGCGACCGCCATAGCTTTGCACTGAATGCCAACGCCAATTTCAAACGCCAGAAACGCCGCGCGGATTTGGTTTTTGAAAACGAACGCGAAAACTTAAATACTGACACGCGCTTTGGGGCGTTCTCATTTTTTAATAACAATTTTGAATGGCGCAACGGCGATTTTTATCTCGTCAACTTAGACTATAATTATAACATTGACAGCACCAGTCAACTCCGTTTTTCGGGCTTATATGAATATAGTTTTTTCAACGGACCAACTGAAAACCGCGAGTTTGCCAGCCGCGAAAATGACCAACTGCTGAACTTCGTCGATAACGTCAACGACAGCCCACTGAACGGTATCCGTCTGCGGCTCGATTACAACAAACAGTTTGATAAATTTGGTATTCAGACTGGTATTCAATACCGACGCATCGACAGCGAAGTCGATTTTCAGTACAATGAGCTCGCCACAGACTTTAATGACGTGCCTGCCCCCAACGGCGCGTTTTTCCGCAACCCTAACTTCTCGAACTTCGTCATTTTCAGCCGCGACATGTTCAGCGGATATGTGCAGGGCAACACGCAAATTGGCGAGCTCAACATCCAAGCAGGCTTGAGAGCCGAACAAGCCTATCGCCGACTCGACCACGACGGCATCTCGGGGACACTGGAGTTCGACCTGCTCTCGTTCTTTCCCAGCGTAAATCTGACGTATCCGCTGAGCAAAAACCTCAAGTTAAAGACTGCGTATTCTCGCCGAATCGACCGCAACACCATCTATCAGCTCAACCCCTTCCCCGAGCGCGAACACTCGTATGTGCTCGAACAGGGCGATGACAACCTGCGCCCCGAAATCAGTGAACTGGCTGAATTAGGGGTGATTTTGGACGATGACCGCGGTACGCTGGCAGCCAATTTGTTTTTCCGACACACCCGCAACCAAATCAACCGGTTCAACACGCGGTTTAATGACACCATCGTCAATCGCTTCTACTCGAACGTCGGCACCGGCACCAGCCTCGGGCTGGATGTCAACTGGAACTGGCGCGTGACCGACTGGTTCGATTTCACACTCGGCGGCGTGTTCTATCAGTACTGGCTCAATGGCTCGTATACCGTTGACGGCGAGGCGTTTGAGGCCAACGCTGATGCCTTCCAGTTTTCGACCAACCCCAGCCTGAACTTCAAACTGCCCGCGGATATACGACTGCAAACGGGCGTCAATTATCTGTCGAAGCGCGTCACGGCCCAGGGCGAAGACGGTGCGTTTTACACGCCGTTTTTAAGTCTCAAAAAGTCGTTTTTCGACAACCGCTTCAGTGTGCAATTCCAGTGGTTGTACATCGACCTGGGCTTGCTGAACACCCACGAGCAGCGCATCACCAACCGCGGCGAAGACTTCTTCACGTCCGTTAACTACATCTACGAAACCGATGTGCTGATGCTGAACCTGAACTACACCTTCCGGGAGGGCATCAAGCGCACAAAATTCAAGGAAAGCGAGATCTTGGAACGCGAGTTTTAGGGTTGTGTGTGGTTATATTTGAACATGCAACCACTCAGCAGCCAATTAACCCTCCACATCGGCACCGCCCGCCGCGAGATGACCGCCTACGTGCCGGGCATCGGGATGATGGGCTGGGCGATGCACTTCAACATCGTGCATGATGTCGATATGCCGCAGTATGCGCGGGCCATGGTGTTTAGTACGGGTGACCAAAAGTCTGGCAGCAAGCTGGCGATTGTGCACTGCGATGTCGCGTTCATCACGCTTTATATCCGAAAGCGGGTGCTGAGCATCCTCCAGAACCAACACTCTGACCTGGGCTACACCGAGCACAACCTGATGCTGACGGCCACGCACACGCACTCTTGCCCGGGCGGCACGTCGGAGTATGCGCTGTATAACATCCAGATTGCCGGCTTCAATGTCGCGGTGGCCGAGCGCTATGTGGAGGCGATCGTCGAAGCGCTGGTGGCTGCCGATGCCAACCAGCAACCGGCTGATTTGAAGCTGAATACGGGAGAGTTCGCCGAAGATACGCCCGTGGCCTTCAACCGCGCCTGGGAGGCGTACTCGGCCAACGAGGACACTGAAAATATCGACCACGCCAACTGGCACCTGGCCGTGGATCGCGAAGTGGTGCAGCTATCGGCACACCGGGAAGATGGCTCGCCGCTGGGGCTCATGAACTTCTTCGCCGTGCACACCACCAGCGTGCATTCCGACAAGCGCTCGATTAGTACGGATAACAAAGGCTGGGCGGCCACCAAGCAGGAGCATGACCAGGCGCAGGCCGGCAATGACGAGTTTATAGCGCTCTACTGCCAGGCGGCGGCGGGCGATGTGACGCCCAACTTTCAGCGCCACGCTGGCAAAAAAGAGACGCGTGGGGTATCGGCAGACGACTTTGAGGCCATGCGCATCAACGGTGGTTTTCAGCAACAGCTGTCGGATGAGCTGCTAGTACGCGCGTCCCAATCGGACGCTTCAGCAGAGCCGCCAGTCCTGGACAGCATCATGGCGTATGTCGACATGACCAACATCCACTGCGACCCGGAGTTTGCCAAAAACGACAAAAACGCCCGCACCGGGCAGGCGCTTCTCGGTGTTGGCTTCATGAAGGGTACCCGCGAGGGCGAGGGCGTTCACGGGCTGATTCCGTACCTGGCGACGCAGATCAGCAAGTCGCGCAAGCTGGAGCAGCCGCTGCGTCACGGCCCGAAAGTGCCGGTCATCAACTGCACAGAATGCACGCAGCTGGGCGACCCCTTCGGCAAAACCATCCTGCCGAGTTTCATCGCCCCAGATCTTAAAGTCATCAAGCAGTGGGCGAAAAACGATGCGATCGGCCCGCAACCGCTCTCGCCCAATATCCTGCCAGTGCAGATTTTCATCATCGGCTTGCTCGCCATTGCCGCCCTGCCCACCGAACCCACCACGGTCGTCGGCCGGCGCATCCGGGCGACGCTCGAAGAGGTGCTCGCCGATCGTGGGGTGAAGCGCGTCGTGCTCAAGGGGTATGCCAACGCGTATTCCGGGTACACGACGACTTTCGAGGAGTATCAGTTGCAGGGCTACGAAGCCGGCAGCACGCACTTCGGGCAGTGGACCTGCGCGGCCTACCGCACGGTGCTGCGCGATTTGGCGCTCGAGCTGTGCAAACGCCCCGAAGACCGCACGCCCCTTTCCGACCTGCGCCCGCACGATTTCGAGCAGCGCGAGCTCAACCGCCGGCAGTACATCCCCAAAAAGCGCTTCAACTA
>CAZTEZ010000316.1:0-3448 GCA_964611815.1 uncultured Bacteroidia bacterium
GCCGGCGCGGTGAAAGGCCCACTCTTTCTGGTTGGGCACTCGATGGGCGGCTTGGTCGCTCTGCGCCACCGCCAGGAATACAGCGGTCAGGTGCCCTTCCGTGCCACCGTACTCAGTTCGCCGTTTTTGGGTGAGGCCATGGCCGTGCCCGGCTGGAAGAAGGCGATGTCAAAACTGACGGTCGCCATCGCGCCGAAAATCAGCGTACCCACCGGCTTGCCACCCGAAGGCGTATGTCGCGATCCGGAAGTGGTGACGCGCTACAAGCAGGACCCGCTGATTCGCAAAAAGACCACACCCGGCTGGTACGAGTCTATTCTGAAAGCCCATCAACAGGCGTTTATTCAAGCGCCGGGCACGCCGGGGCCTTTGCATATTCTGATGGCTGGCGACGATCAGCTGGTATCAACTGATGCCACGCGCCGCCTCTTCGAAGCCCTGCCTGACGGTATCGACAAGTCGCTCAAAGAGTACGAGAACTACTACCACGAAATCTTTAACGATGTCGGCAAAGAGCAGGTGTATGCCGAACTCGAAGCCATCTTCGATCGCTTTCTGACAACTGACAAAGCCGAGTAAGTTCTACGTCGTAGTCTTTACTACAAGCCGTCAGCGCCTGAGCGTGAAATACGATTTCACCATCTCCTCTGTCGCGCCTGGCAAGGTCAGTTTCAGCACGTAATAGTACGTCCCAGATGATAGCTCCTGGCCGTTATCGCCCTTCCCTGAGAAGCGTTCCGGACTGTTCGCCCGCTCATAAACCAGCTGCCCAGCCGGGTTGAAAATCAACAGGCTATAGCTTTCTGCTGCATCCAGAATGGGGTGCGTGAATGTGTCATTGAAGCCATCGCCATCGGGTGAGAGGAAGGTGGGGAAGGCCTCGGCATCGAACACGGGCAGCTCGGGTGTCGTATCGACGGGCGTGGTGTCGATGGGAGTAGTATCTGGCGGAATCACCCGACCCAACTGAAACTGGTTGAAGCCAAACAGGCCGGTTTGCACACGGAAACGACTTGAATCACTCGGTAGACGCACGGTCGGCAGCACGCGCCAGGAGGTCCCGAACGCTTGCAGCATGACGAGATTGGTATCATCAGCCAGCGAATCTTGCAGGAGGCTGTCTTCCGGCGCGAACGTGAAAGTGAGCTCGGCCGGAATGGTGTCGCCACTGGTCGCCAAGGCAGAAATGTCTACGATCCACTGAATGTGCGATTTCAGCGTATCAAATGCGGCTTGTGGCTGCAAACTGCCGCGAATCGTATCAACTTGATCGCTGTAGATGAACGTACCGGAGTCTGGCGGCTCCAGCAATCGAATGTGAAGCGGCCGGTACGCGCCCCGCTCGTAAGGGAAGCTGTAGGTCGTGGTGTCGTTTTCGCCCAAAAGCTGTACGATTGGGCTGATTACACGCCCTTCGGCCACACTCCGCGTAACGCCGGGAGACAGGTCGAGGGTGGCATTCAGCGGCTGTAACAGGCCGCCCGTCAATGAAAGGTGCTCGGTGATGCGCGTCGGGCTGAGCAGTTGCGTTGTATCGCCCACGTGATTGATTTCGAGACCGGCGAACGACGGGCTGGCATTCGCTCGTATGACGGCCGGGCGTGGCAGGACGGTCGTGTCGGTGTAGTTCACCAGACCCAGCGGGTCGTAGAAGAACAGCGTGTCGCCGGCAGCATAAACCTGCCGGGTGGTGTCTGCATTTCGGAGGGCAACAAAAGGGGAATCGGCTGGCATATCGACCACGTACCAGGTGTCGTGTGCGAGGAGGTCCGGGTAGCGCTTCAGCAGGAAATTGGTGGTATTACCCGCGCGGTCGGCCAGGAACTGCAGGTTGAAGTACAGATCCTGTGGGCCGTTGATGTAGTACGTGCGCTCGGGCAGGCTGTCTGAATACACGTTTGAGAGCTCGGCGAGCAGACCAAGCCGGGTTGCGGTTTCGGGCAGGCCGCTGACATTCCCCAGGCCCGTGCGGAAAATGCGGCGGTCTTGCGGGACGCTGAGTGTAAAATTGGATTGCGGCTGCAGTTCGATGTTACGACTAGGCTGGTCGTGGAGCACAAGGGCCGCATTTGCGTTCTGGCTCTCCCAACTGCCGGCGAATTGAATACGCGTCAAATCGCCAGCCGGTGTGGCGAGCAAGCTATCGGTGCTCAACATCAGGCCGTAGAGGTCGTTGAAAGACGATAAGGGATCGAGCTGAAAGTCACGCAGCAGGATACTGTCGCAACTGCCGTGCAGCAACGGGGTGTGCCCGTAATAGTTGAGTATGCTAATGTCGCTGGCGGTGACGCGCTGCACATTCGCGAGGCGTAGCTGCTGGCTACCAGCCGTCGGTGGCACCTTGCTTTCTTCCAGAACCAGATTGTGCAGGTTTAAGTCCGTCGCATTTTCTACCAAAAGTCCGTTTTGTTCGGCCCCAAACACCCGCAGGTTGCGCACACTCAAACCGCTCTGCATCAAGTGCATACCGGTGTCGTAGAAGCGCGCATCAATCGTCGTCTGGCCAATCGTATCGCCCGTAACCAGTGCGATGGGCTGATTGATTGGCAGGAAGGTCGGCAACTGACCCTTGCGGTGGTTGCCTTGCAGGAAGAAAAGCGTGTCCTTCGGCTGCACAAGCGGAAGTGTCTTCTCATTGCGCATGCCCGCGTGCAGATACCAGGTCGTGGAGTCAAAGTTGGTGCAAGTGGCGCTGTCGAGGCTTAGCCCGGAAGTGTTGGCGACGATCTGCAGCCAGTCGTAAACACTGCGCAGATCGCTGAATAGAAACGCGGCTGTCTGCACCCCACCCGTTTGCCAGCGGACGTCTTTCAGGTGGTAGAGGCTGTTCATCTGCGTCTTGAAATCCTCGAAAGTCGGCAGCAAGCCCAAGCCCGAACGACCAAAGGCGTGGTAGGTGGCATCGAGTGAAAAGTCGCCGATAAACTCAGCCATAATCGTATCGCCGGCTGGGGTGTCGTAGTAGATACCGTTGCTCACAGAGTCGATCACCAGCTCCTCAAAACGCAGGCTGTGGATGCTGGCGGTCGGGTGTATGTAGATCGCGAAATCATCGAAGTTCAGATCGCAGCGTAGGATGCGCGTGCTAAGCACCACCACGCTATCGGCATCATCCTGAATGGACAGCCCGACCAAAGCCTCCCGTAGTTCGACGTTCTCCAGGCGCACGTGCCTGGCGTTGATCGATAGCCCCACCCCGGCCTGCTGCGCGTTCAGGATGCTGCCTGCGTTGGGTGCGCCAATAACGACGAGGCTGTCTTGTATGATATTCCCAAAGCCAGAGGCCGGCAGCTCGGGAAAGTAGGTCCCGGCAGCCAAGCGGATCGTATCGCCTGTTGAAGCCACGCTCAACGCCTGCCCGAAGTGCTGAAACGGCCCGCTGGGCGCGTTAACGGTGGGCGAAAGGCCATCGAGGGTGTCGCTACCGGCGGCGTAGTCAACGTACCAG
>CAZTEZ010000316.1:3458-3939 GCA_964611815.1 uncultured Bacteroidia bacterium
TGGCGCTGGCGCCGATTGTGGTGGCCAGGAGCAGGCAAAAAGTCAGCAGACTGCGGAAAAACATGCCACTAAAATAGGGCCTTGGAGCGAGTTGGCGGCAAATTTTCGATAAACTTGACCAACACTTTGACTATCGGATCATGCACGCACCTTAGGTATGCCATTGCGGCCAGGGGTCGTTGAAATGCGTCGCCTTGCGTTTGTAAGCATCGTACTCAGCTTCAGTGCAAAGGCAGGCTTCCAAGTCTCTTCGGATGCCCAGCTCGTCCATTTCGATGCCGATGATCACCAGCTCGTTGTGGCGGTCGCCCACGAGCGGGTGGGAGCGTTTTTCGATGCTCGCCTTGTCGATTTCCGATAGGGCCTCAAAGCGCTCGGGCATAGCCGCCCACCAGTAGCCCGCGGGCTCGGCACGCAGCGAACCGCCTGCTTGACTGAAATTCAGTGCATGGGCTCCGCGGGTGGCGATCCAGAACAGCCC
>CAZTEZ010000317.1:0-3934 GCA_964611815.1 uncultured Bacteroidia bacterium
GAGGCCATCGCACGCAACCTTATGGAAATGGCCCGCCTCACGGTGCCGGTCATCGTGTTCGTGATTGGCGAGGGCGCCAGTGGCGGAGCACTCGGCATCGGCGTGGGAGATCGTGTGTATATGCTTGAAAACACCTGGTACTCCGTCATTTCGCCGGAATCCTGCTCAAGCATTCTCTGGCGAACATGGGAACACAAAGAGGAAGCTGCTGAGGCCCTGAAGCTCAGCGCGAAAGACAACCTGCGCCTCAATCTCATCGACGGCATCATCGACGAGCCCGCCGGTGGCGCGCACCGCGAACCGGAAGTCGTTTTTGAAAACGTGAAAGCGCAAATTCTGACGGACATCAAAAAGTTGCAGCGCTTCAAGCCGGAGAACTTGGTGAACAACCGCATCGACAAATTCTCGAAAATGGGTGTGGTGGCCTGAGGCTCCATTCTGCTTAACGACCAACGCTTATGGAGCTGAAAACCTACTCTGCCACTGATTTGAGCCGGATGGACAAGCGCTACCGGACGGAGTTCGTGAATGCGCTATCGGGGGCCAAGCCCGCCATGCTTGTCGGCACGACCGACAAGGACAGCATGCAGCAGAACCTCGCGCTGGTGAGCAACGTGCTGCACGTGGGTGCGAATCCGCCGCTTTTGGGCATCCTGTTTCGGCCCGATGTCGTCCCGCGCCACTCGCTGAGCAACATCCGACGCACGGGCTTTTTCACACTCAACCACGTCTATGAAGGCTTCGTCGACAAGGCACACCTGACCACCGCCAAGTTCGATCAGCACACCTCTGAGTTCAAAAAAGCTGGCCTCGACCCGGACTTCACGCACACGCTCACCGCGCCTTATGTGAAGCAAGCACACGTGCAAATCGGGCTGAAGCTGGAAGAGCAAATCGACATCGCCGCCAACGGCACGCACTTTGTCATCGGACGGATCATTGAAGTCCGCCTGCCCGAAAGCGCCGTGAAAGACGACGGCTACATCGCGCTCGATGAGCTCGGCAGCGTGAGTGTCGTGGGCTTGCAGGGCTATCAGAAACTGCAGCCGCACACGCGGATGGGCTACATCCGCCCGGGGCAATCGCCGGATGAGGTGTCGAAGTAAGGGCGAGTTAGTGCGAGTGTACTAAATTGCAGCGTTTCATGTCCGGGGTACATCCTGAGGCCTTGGCCGAAGGACCTACACCTCTAATCACGCGCGCTATAGCAAAAGTAGATCCTTTCCGTTCGACTGCGCTCAGGACAGGCGGCTGCGCCTCAGGATGTACAGGCTTATTACAAAACTGAAAGATCAGTATTCATCCGAAAAACCGCTGAGGTCCAGCTTTTCCAGCTTCACTTTTTCCGGAAAGAACACGTCCACCATCTTCTGGAAGCCGATGGTAAAATCCGTGACGTAGAAGCGGTCGCTGTCTTCGGCAGCGGCTGGTGCAAGTGTACTAGAGGCTGCCAGGTGCGCCTCCAACTCATTGGCAACGGCCTCTGAAGATGTGATGAACCGCACTTCTTGCCCGCGCTTCTCGAAGTAGCGCCCGATGTGCTGCTCAAGCACCGGGTAGTGCGTGCAGCCCAGAATCAGCGTGTCGATATTGCGGAAGGCCGTATCGGATAGATACGCCTCGATGACCTGCCCGCAGAGTGCATGGTCGAGCCAGTCTTCTTCGATGAGTGGCACCAGCAGCGGTGTGGCTTTTTCGATGACATTCAGGCGCGGGTTTTTCGCCATCAACTGCTGCAGGTAGATGTTTTGCGACATGGTCGTCTGCGTGCCAATGACACCGATATGGGCCGTGCTGGTCTCATGCAGAGCCGCTGCCACTGCTGGGCTAATGACTTCAAAAACAGGGACATCACCCGCGAGGCGCTGCACGACATCTCGCGCCACGGCCGAGGCGGTGTTGCAGGCGATAATTAGCGCTTTGGGCTCGGTCGAGAGCAAAAAACGCGTGATCCGTGCGACGTAGCCCCGCAGCACCTCCGGCGATTTGTCGCCGTAGGGCAGGTGAGCAGTGTCGCCCAGGTAGATGACCCGCTCGTTGGGCAGGTGGCGTTTCACGGCCTCGACGATCGTCAGGCCACCGACTCCGCTATCGAATATGGCGATGGGCGCGTTCGCTGACATACCTCAAAGCTACGGCAAAGACGCGCGATGGCATTGGTAATACGAATAATTTGTTTCACAGGTCTGTTTTCCGTAAAATAAACGGACGTTAGTACGGCTATACTAGTCGCAGCATTTCACGCTATTTTCATCGCAGGCTTATGTCAGATCGCAACCGTAACATCCGTGTCTTGGCGCGCGTTAACTATAACAAAGTGGGCGTGGGTGCCTTCAGTATGCGCGAACTCAGTCGGCTGATGGACATCAGCCCCGGTAATCTGACCTATCACTTCCCGACTCAGGAGCATCTGATCAAAGCCCTGCTCGCCGAAGCTGAACAGGCCGCTGAAGGCCTGAAGCAATCGCCGGCCAAGACTGTGAAAGACCTCTACCATTGGCTGGAGTCGTTCTTCGCTTTTCAGCTGCACTTCAAGTTTTTATACATGGATCGCCGGGCGCTGTACGCTGCCTGCCCGGATGACCACAACCGCCTAGACGCGCTCTACGCACTGCACCTCGACTGGCTGAAGGCGACCTTCGAGAAGCTCAACGAGCGCTCGATGCTCAAGAACGAGCCCTACGATGACCAGCACGAGGGTCTGGTGGACGCGCTCTGCATTTTGCTGGAGCACTGGCCCTTACGCCTGCAAGAGGGCAAGCCGCCGATCCCGCCCCGCAAGGCGATTTGGGCGCTGATTTACCGTGACTTGGAGAAATCGGGCAAGCGCGGCTTTAAAGTACTGCGTCCGGAAATCGAGCTGCTTGGCCCACCGCTGCCACTGTCCGACAGCCTGCTGCTCGCCAGCTAGACACGGGTGAAAGTCTGCGATTTTCAGTATATTCAGTCCAGCACCCTAAAGTCTTACCACATGCGATTGATCCTCAGTTTACTCCTCGTTTTGAGCTGGAGCGGCCTTGCTGCACAGCAAATCGATGTCCAGAACTACGACATCAACCTCACGATTAACCCGCCAGGCGACAACATCGCTGGCCACACCATCGTGACGGCCACAGCTACGGGCGGTACGCTCAACGAGGTCACGCTCAACCTGATTGACCTGACGGTATCAGCCGTCGATGTTGACGGCACGCCGGTCACCACCTTCACGCAAATTGGCGACCAGTTGATCATTCCGCTGCCCAGCGCATTGAACGACGGCCAAAGCGCAGACATCCGCGTCGATTACAGCGGAACACCCTTCCAGGACCCCTCTGGTCTGGGCGGTTGGTACCAGGGCAACCCCACTTTCAGCATTGGCGTTGGCTACACCACAGAGCCGCCGAACCTGGGTCGGGTGTGGTTCCCGGGCAATGACAACTTTACGGACAAAGCCACCTTCGATTTCCGCATCACGACCGATACCGTCAATGAAGCGATTTGTGGCGGCACGCTCGTCGGCACCACCGATAACGGTGATGGCACCGAAACCTGGACCTGGCGGATGGACAAGCCGATCACGACCTACAACGCCTCGGTCGCCGTTGGCGATTACGGGCTGTATACCGAAGATTACGTCAGCGATCTGACCGGCAACACCATCCCGATGACCTTCTACGCGCCGGTTTCGGGCATGGGGAACGTCTCTCAAGTACCCAGTCGGGTGGGGATGCTGGAGCCCGCGCTGCAGATTTTCGAAGAGTACTACGGCCCCTACCCACAAGACCGCATCGGTTACACTGCCGTGGGCGACTTCCCGGCTGCCATGGAGCACGTCGAGAACATCGCCATGCCGCGCCTGCTGCTGCAGGTCGGCGGGTTCGAATCGGTGTATGTCCACGAGCTCTCGCACATGTGGTGGGGCGGCAATGTGAACTGTGCGTCGGCGCAGGAC
>CAZTEZ010000318.1:0-3930 GCA_964611815.1 uncultured Bacteroidia bacterium
ATGTGGTCATGGTGGGCTGGATGCGCAGTCGATCCGCTAGAGCCGAACACGGCCAAGATCCCCGAACCATCAGACTCTTGAAGCATACCCCGCTCTGCCCATCATCATTAAAGTGCATCACCCAACGAATCTCCACAGGTGCCACCCAACGCCGTGCGGCAGCTCGCCGGGCGCGAGGTGCAGCTGCAGGTGCAGATCACCCAGCCGCCCATGCGTTGGAAGTACAGCTACGCCAGTTTCGCAGAAGCCAATGCCTTGATTATCAGAACAGACACCCTGCCAGTGAGTGGCCTTGTGCTGTTGACTCCCAAGCGTGGTGATCAGCTGCTGCCGGGTCACACGCTTATAGTCGAGGGCAAGCTGGAGGCCGTAGAAGACGACCCGGAAAGCACCTTCGACGAGTACCTGAAACAGCAGGGGGCATACGTGAGTATCCGACGGCCGGAGTTTGCCGCAGAAGCACAACTCACCGGAGGCATCAGCGCGAGTCTACAGCGCTACCGCTGGCAGTTGTCTCGGCGTTTAGGACGACTGTACGAGAACCCGGATGCCGCAGCGCTTGCAAATGCGCTGACCTTGGGTGTCAAGACCGAGCTTTCAAGCGAGGTCAAGGATAACTTTCGCAATACGGGCCTATCACATGTGCTGGCGCTCTCCGGTATGCACGTCAGTATCTTGCTGCTGCTCTTTATCGGGCTAGAGCGCCTGCTGATTTGGGCGGGGCTGGGCTTACGGCAACCGACGCTTCTCACCATCGGCTTTTTCTGGGTGTATTTAGCCGTAACCGGCTTTACGCCAGCGCTTTCGCGTGCGGTGCTGATGCTCACCTTACTGGCTGTGCCCAAGCTCCTGCGACGTGATCCGCAACTGCTGAACAGCGTCTTGGCGGCGGCGCTAGTACAGCTGTCCTTTGCGCCCGAACTACTGTTCGACCTCGGCTTCCAGTTCAGCTATCTGGCCGTGATCGGCATCGTCATCCTCGCCCCACGGCTCAATCAATACCTGCCGATGCAGGACAGTCTGCAACGCTGGCTGCGCGATGTGGTCACGGTTTCGTTTGCGGCGCAACTCTTTCTCACACCTCTAGTACTCCTGTACTTCCAGCAGTTCCCGCTCTATTTCCTCGTCGCCAATTTCATCATCGCCGGCATCGCGTTGGTCGCCACCGTGATGAGCTTTTTAACGCTGCTTTTGAGCTGGTTGACACCTGTGGCTCAGGCGATTGCGCTGATGAGTGAGCAGGTGAATCTATCGATGCTCGTCGCTGCGGAGCGTGTTTCTGGCTGGCAGGGCGGGCTGGTCGAGAATGTGCATCTGCCAGTTTGGGGCGCGGTGGCGCTCACGGTGTTCATCCTGCTGTTCTCGATGAGCTTACCACTTCCTCGGCGCACGCAGCCAGCTTTAGTCTAAGAGCCTGTTGAAATTTAGCGATTAAGCCCTTTTCGGCGGTTTTGAGCGAATTTCGGCGTTAAGCAAAATGGCCTATACGAAGGCATATGTCCAGTTTGCTCGCCTTGAAATTCATCTTAAACCCACTCGAAAATCATCTTTTCGCCAAATCCCAACAGGCTCTAAGTGTACTAGAGCGGAATTCAATCCGCTTTCGGGCTCTCGCGCAACCCGATGAACGTAAAGACGAAGTCCTCGAGGAACTGCGCGATCTGCGATTTGTCGTCATTAGGTACCTTCAGCTCCGTGAGGCCGGGCAAGTGGTTGGCGAAGAAGATCTGCTGGTGCGCCGCCTCGATGATGGTCGTCGCCACCGCGCGGGGGTACTTGAAGTCTTTGTTGACTTCCGAAATAATATCGCCGACCTTGTTGCTCAGCGACTTATAGCCTTTGAACAGCCCGTCGCGGTTGTCCTCGTCCACGTTTTTCGTCAGATACGCTTTTGACGATTCGGAGATCACGATGCGGTTCAGCGCGTTCTCGTCGATGTGCGAGAAGGCCGGGTCGTATTGTGAGGACTCTGATAGCACCTTGATCGTGATTTTCAGCCGACGGTGTGGGTCTTCGATGTTATGCGTCTGAAAGTCGATCTGATAGTCGACCCAGCTCCAATACCACGCGATGAGGTAGATCAGCAGCTTGTGCTTGTTTTCGAAATAGCGATAGATCGACGCCTCGGTGGAACTGATTTCGTTCGCTAACTTTTTGAACGTGAAGTTCTCGAAGCCCAACTTGTCGATCAACTTAATCGCCGCGTCCACGATCTTGCGACCGAGCTCAGTCTGCTCCGGGTCGCGCACATACAGCTTTTCGTTAACATTGATGTGAAGTGTTACCCCCATAGTTGAAAGGTTTTTGAAAGCGCTAAAGATTAATCTAGATTCGGACAGTTACAAAAATATCACTTTTTTAAGTAGTGACCTTTGTTTATAATAGTAAGGCTATAATTCAGCGAAGTTTTAAATCAGAATACGACCCAACTAAACGTGAATCTCCGATATTTCACCAAGTGTGCCAGCACCAACCGCGAGTTGATGCAGCACCAGCACGAAATTGCAGCACAAGACCTGCCGTTTGGCATCTGGACGGGCAACCAAACCGCTGGGCGTGGCCAGCGCGGCCGCCACTGGGACTGCCCGCCCCGACAGGCGCTGGCAGCCAGCTTTTTGTTCGCACACAAACGCCTGCAAGTCTCTGAAATCTACCGCCTGAACAAATGTGTTTGTGAAGCTGTCATAGTTACACTCGAAAACTGCTTACCCGACGATGACCGCCAGCTCAAGCCCTTTAGCATCAAATGGCCCAACGACATCTTGTACGAAGGCAAGAAGATTGCAGGTATTTTGATCGAGAACCTTCTCACTGGCAAGCTTGTGGCCCGTAGCGTCATTGGTGTCGGCCTGAACGTCAATCAAGCGAGTTTCCCAGAGGGCTACCGCCGCCAGGCCACCTCTATGCGCGAAGTATTCGGCAGAACCTACGACTTGCAGGCCGAGGTATACACGCTCGCTGGTTTCCTTGAGGTTGTGTACAATAACATGCTATGTTCGCCCGAAAAGCTCGATGAATGGTATAAACAGCGACTGTATTTGCGCGAGGAACTGCACACTTTTGCTGTAGCTACATCAGAGCTTAAACACACCTCTGTCGCCGGACGCATACAGGACGTTGATGCTCAGGGTAGGCTGGTGCTTGCTACGGCAGAAGGACTTAAGTATTTTTCGCATGGCGAAATCGAATGGCCGTTATAAACAGCGCTCTGCCGTCTTGGAGTACTTAACCCCCTACCTCTCGCATTGTGAAAAGATTGATCGTAGACATCGGTAATAGCCGCACAAAGGCGGCCATTTTTGAAGATCGCGCGTTGCGCGACATCGCAGAGTACGACATCTCGCACAAGGGCCTGGAGCATTTCGGCAAATTCGTTGAAGCACACGCATTTGAGCAAGTCGGGTACGCCAGCACAGCCGACGACAAGAACCCCTTTGTGCAGCTGATTCGCAGCGAGTTGGGTAACCAGTCGGTGCAGATCACTGGGGCCACCCCAACGCCGCTCAACAATACATACGAGAACCCGGCCGAGCTGGGTGCCGATCGCTTGGCGGGTGTCGTGGGTGCGCAAACGGCCTCTAAAGCAGGCGGTTGCCTCGTGATTGACATGGGCTCGGCGATCACGTATGACTACTTCACGACCGACCCGGCGGTGTACCACGGCGGCGCTATTACGCCGGGCATGGACATGCGCTTTCGCGCTTTAAAGGAATTCACGGGCAAGCTCCCGCGGGTGAAGGCCGAGAAAAATTTTGCGTTCCCGGGCAAAACGACCGAGCAAAGCATCCGTGCGGGTGTCATAGGCGGTATTATCTCCGAGATCAGCGGCTTTCTGTATCATTTTCACAAGCAGGGCAATGCCAACGGCCTAGACATCGTTCTGACCGGTGGAGATGCGGCTTTCTTTGAAAATCACATTAAAAACGTGAC
>CAZTEZ010000319.1:0-3906 GCA_964611815.1 uncultured Bacteroidia bacterium
GGTGCGGCCTCCTGGACGAGCAGTTCGCGCACGTGCTGCATGAGTTGCTGGTCGGTCTCATCCATCAAACCCGAGAAGGCTTTTTGTAGCAGGGGCCAGCCGGTGCGCAAAATCAGCAGACCGAACAGCAGGGCCATCAAGTTATCGAGCCACAGCTGACCAGTGAACTTCATCAGCGCCAAGCCCAGCAGCAGGCCCAGGCTGCTCCAGAAGTCAGACAGCAGATGTTTGCCCTCAGCCGAGAGCGTCATGGAGCGGCGGTGCTTGCCGGCGCGCATTAAAATCAACGCCAGCAGCAGATTGGCCCCACCGGAGGCCATTGTCAGCCAGAAGCCGGTGTCGAGCGCCTGAAGCTCAGTGGGGGTGATGAAGCCAACGATCGCCCGCCCGGCCAGCGCCAGACCCGCAATCGTAATCATCATGCCCTCGACGCCCGTCGCCACAAACTCGATTTTGCCGTGGCCGTAGGGGTGGTTGTTGTCGCGCGGCAGGCTGGCCAGCCACAGCGAGTAGATGGCAAACGCACCAGTGAACAGGTTCACGATGGACTCTAGGGCATCGCTGAAAATGGCGTTGGAGCTCGTCAGTGCAAACGCCAGGAACTTCACGGCCGTGATCAACACGCCCACGAGCAGCACGAGCTGCATCAAACGCCGGTTCTGCCGGTTGGCAGTGCGGCTGCTTTGGTGCTGATTATGTGCGGTGTTCGGCATACCTGGCTCGCGTTTTTCTGTTAACTTCATGCCCGCATCAAGCGAGCTAAATCAAAATTTCAGTTCGCTTAAAACACAACCTGAAGGCTTTTCAAAGTTTATGATTAAGCGATTTAAAATACTGCAATTCAGTGACTTAGCTGATTTCCTGCAATATACACACTTAACGCAATTCGGTGCAAATTCGATGCCCGTGCTGCTGTTTTTCATGCTCAGCCTGAGCCTCTTGGGTTGCAGCGGCGAGCCCGAGCAATTTGAGGGCAGCATACGCTACGAAGTGCGCATCGACGGCACCCGCGAACCCACGCAGCTCAAGCAGCTGATGCCGGAGGCGTTCACGTATGAGTTTAAGGGCGATAATGTGCGCGTGCTGACCGAGGGCGGCCTGCTCGGTAAGCTGATGCCGGACGTGATCTACATGAACAACGGCGAGCAGGTGTGGGCCATTGACACCGCTAACGCCATCGCCACCCAGCTTGATCTGCCACCCAACCCCGCTCAGGAGGCCGGCCCCGTGAAAGTTGAACGCACGGATTCGACGCGCGAGATCCACGGCTACACGTGCTACTTATACCTGGCGACTGACACCATGCCGCAAGCCAGGCGCATCAACCGCATTTGGGCGACGCCGGACATCAAAGCGCCGACTTTGGGCGAAAACAGCGTTCAGAACATCGGCTCCTTGCGCCTCCTGGAGCAAATCGAAGGCTTCCCGCTGGTCATCAAAGAGCGCGTGGAATCGCCCTCGGGCGTGCTTGAGGTGAACATGATCGCCGCCGCCGTAACGCCCGCTGAGGTGTCCGACGAGCGCATGGAAGTACCTGGCGGTTACGACACCCAGCAGATGGGCCTCCAGGAGTTCCAGGTTTTCCGCCTCAAGCAGCTGGGCTTCCCGATGGGCCCGGCGCCACAGCGTGGCGTGCCAGGCAATCCCAAGCGCCCTCAACAACCGCCGCAGCCGCCGCAATAAAACGGTCTTAAATTCGAGGCGGATTATTGGCGGGTTATATTTCTTGCTATCTTGTTGCAAAACAGATAGCAGATGTTGCGTATTGTACTCTTGTTGGCGCTGCTCTTTAGCGCATTTTCCGCATTCGGTCAATCCGAGATTCTTCGGGTGCCGGTGGGCTTGAGCGACTCTACCATCACCACCCACCGCATGGCGCTGGAGCTGCTGAATGATATGTACGCGCACCCGGGGCGCTTTGTTGACACCGCTAAGACGCCCAAAGCCTACCACACCAACCAAAGCAAGCGCTACTATAATCAAGCGTCTAAGTCCGATATTAAGTGGCTGGTCGACCAGGGCTATATTTTTGAAACGCTGTTCATCGACGAGCTGGGCGATGCCCACCCGATGCTGCATTTGAACCCGGAGCTCGAGTTCACCTACCAGGAGAATAAACCCTCACCCGAACTCAGCATACAAACGGCGCTTGCACTATCCGGGTCACACTTGCGCAAAGTCTGGACCGCGCAGTCGGTGGCCTTTGGGGTGGGACTAATCGGCGGTGGATTAACGACATACTTTTTCCTGGAAGACGAACCAAGGGCTGGTGCAATCACGCTTGGTGCAACGTTGCTCACCATAGTGGCTTGCGAAATCGTGTTTTTGTCTCATCAAATCCAGCGCGGCCAAACGCTGGAGATGTTACCCGGTGGTGTTCGCTATACGTTCTAGTTGTCATCACAATCGTTAAGTGAACAACGCCCCGCCAGACGCACGCCTAGGGGCGCGTCCGGCTGGGGCAGTCACTCACAATTATCACGCGAGACGGCGTGGCAATCGAACACTTGTCTTGAGCATGCTTGAAGCACAGCTAGTGTTGCAACAAGTGTGAGGTTGGCACCGGTGTGGAAGCGGTCAGTCCAGGATACTGATGCCGAAGCTCGGGTAGTCGGCCCCGCCGTTCTTGCGGAACGCGTTGATGACACGGCGGCCGTGGGGCGTGAGGTAGATCTCCACGATGTCGTTGCCCTTTTCGAGCACCACGGCTTTGGTGCGGCCGTTGGGGCCCACGAAGCGGGTGTGGCCGTCGGTTTTTTTGTAGGCCTTCCAGCTTTGTGCATAGGCGATTTGCAATAGCTCGATCAGGCTGCCCTCAAAGTTGATGCGCGGTTCGAAGCGCAGTTCCACCTCGTGGTTGCAAGCTTCTGCCAGCATTTCGAGAAAAGCCAGCGCCGTGGGGATGCGCTCGTTCTGGAAGCGGTCGAAGGTGGTAGGTAGGAATTCAGTAAACACAGCAAGGTGGTCGGCGTCGATGTCGGCGCGTTCGAGCATGGCTCGGAGTTCGTCTGAGTAGAGATTGTTGAGTGACTTCATGTCGGTGGTTAAGAAAGGTGATCAGAAAGGTGGAGGAGGATTGCCTGTGACCGTTCTAGTGTTACAACACTAACTAAGCGAAAGATGGTTCAATAATCAAATGTCGGGGTAAAGAAAAAATGCGGCCGAAAAAAATACGTCTATCTGCTTAACAAAAACTACAAAATCGCGTAAGGAAGGATGTCTACGGGTGGCTCGACATAAAAAAGCGCCTCTGGAGTCTCTCCAGAGGCGCTTCGGTTTACTCGGTTGGGGTTAAAATCCGAAAGATAGTTGAGTGTGTGCCCTACTCAAACGCGACTCACTCTCCCTCCTCAATCACCTCGTCCACCGGGTCGTTTTCCAGCTCGGGGTTGGTGGGCATGCCGTCGGTGCTGCGCAGGTTGGGGTCTGGTGATTCAGCCTTCACCGCTTCCAGCCTCTGGGCCGCCTGCTGCTGTATGGCTTCAGTAGGCGCGTTCTCGACGAGGCTTTTCAGCGTCTCGATGGCGTTCAGGCGCTTGTCGGCCGCCAGGTAGTTTTCGACCATCACGAGGTAGGTCTTCGCCAGCCACTCGCCGTAGTTCGGGAAGCGGTCGCGCGCGACGTACACCGCCTCTTCTGACTGCTTGTACTTGCCCTGCTCGCTCAGGATTTTCGCCACAAAGTACTGCGCCTCAGCACCGAACTTGTTTTGGTTTCCTTCGGCCACAATCTGGAACTGCGTGAGGGCGGAGTCTTTCTTTTCAAGCGCATACTGCACCTTGCCCAGCGCGAGCTTCGCCCGCCTCTGCGAGAACTCTGTCACCTCTTCTTCGCCCAAAACCTGAGTGTAAAGCTTCTCAGCAGCAGCGTAGCGCTCGAGCTGCATCAGCGCCTCGCCCCGCTCGA
>CAZTEZ010000320.1:0-3887 GCA_964611815.1 uncultured Bacteroidia bacterium
TGGCCACTGATGCGCAGCTTGTACTCGGCGCGCTCGTTGAGCACCTCGGCCAGCTTCACCAGCGATTCGTAGCTCGTGGCTTTAATTTCCGCACTACCCGATTTGAATTCTAGGTTATCGAAGGCCGTTTGCAGCGCTTCTTCCTCCTCCTCTTCCAGCTCGGGGCAGCCATTGTTTTCGGCGGGGCCAGGCGTGTTGGGACACTCGTCTTCGAGGTCCTTCACACCGTCGTCGTCGCTGTCAGCATACGGGCAGCCCTTGTTGGCAGCCGGGCCTTCCAGTTTGGGGCACTCGTCGATTTTGTCCGGCAGGCCGTCGCCGTCTGTGTCCAGCTCGGGGCAGCCGTTGTTGTCACGCGGGCCTACTGAATCGGGACAGGCGTCCTCGTTGTCGAACAGGCCGTCGCCGTCGCTATCCGGGCAGCCCTGGTGGGCACGCAGACCCGGCTTGCTCGGGCACTCGTCCTCGCGGTCCATTACGCCGTCTTCGTCGGTGTCGGGGCAGCCGTTGAAGGCTTTCAGGCCAGGCACATCGGGGCAGTCGTCGATTTTGTCGATGACCTTGTCGCCGTCGCTGTCCGGGCAGCCTTTGAACTCTTTGGAGCCGGCCACCAACGGACACTCGTCGTTGGCGTCCTGAATACCGTCTTTGTCGGTATCGGGGCAACCACTGAACTGCTCGAGGCCCTTCTCGTCGGGGCAGGCATCTTTGCTGTCGATAATACCGTCGTCGTCGCGGTCCGGACAGCCCTTGAAGGCTTTCAGCCCCGCCGTGTTCGGGCAATCGTCTTCGCTATCCTGGATGCCATCACCGTCGGTGTCGGGGCAGCCTTTGAATGCCCAGATACCCGGGGTTTTGGGGCAAAGGTCGACTTTGTCAGACACCTTGTCTTCGTCGCTGTCGCGGGGCACGCGCTTGAAGATCGGAATCTTGATGGCAGCGTAGAAGTCCACGTCGTTGATCTCGTTCGAGAACAGGTTCGAGAACGTGTTGGTACCGAAAATCACCGGCCCCAGGCGCAGGCTCAAGCCCATGTTGAAGCCCGCCCACTGCGAGACTTGCAGCGGTACGGCCACGCTCGCCCACTTGCTTTCGTAGCGAGGCGTGATGCTGTAGTTGTCGATGTTGCGCGAACCGCTGTTGCCCAGTTTGAAGTGGTTCACAGTGGTGAGGTTGACGTACAGACCTTTGATGAGGTGGGCATCAATTTGCCAGCTCATGCGAATGGGCAGGGCTACGTTGAAGTCCTCCTCCTGGTTTTCAACGGCAAAGCGGTTGGTGAGTGTGTCGTTGAAATCCTGGAAGCTGTTGAAATCAACCCCGGCGATGCTCCACTCGTGGGCGGCGGTTTGTACATTGTTGGCATCTACGCGCAGGTCGTTTGAGAACGAACCTCTGCGAAAGCGCACCGTGCCCATATCCGTGAGCGAGAAGCCCGCGCGCAGGCGGTACTTGTTCTGGTCGGGGCGGGGGATGTTTGTCTCGCCGTCCATGTCGTAGGTATAGCGCTCGTGGTCGGGGCGCCATTCGTAAGTGGCGCCGATATCGAAGCCAATACCCGGTTGCGAACCGAAACGGAACTCCGGTGTGGCATCGTCGCCGTCTTCGGCAAACGAGATGTTGTCCGAGTAGCCGTACGACAAACGCGTGCCCTCGGCCAGCGAGAGCGAGTCGTCGGTGTAGAACAGATAGTTGAGGTTCTCGGTGTGCGCATAGCCTGCCGCAACGCCCAGCAGCAGTTTCACCTGGCCACCGACTTTCACGAAGTGGTCGCCGTTGTCGAACACTGGCGCGGCATAGCCGAGGCCGAATTCGAGGTGCTGCATGGTTTGGGTGGAGAGGTTGTCGTTGTTCAGGTACAGGCTGTCGAGGCCTTGCGCCAAGAGCGGCTCAAAATCAAACTCCTCGATGGCCAGTTTCGCCAATCGCTGATCGACGTTCTGCACCCCAAACACCGTGCGAAAACGTGAGGTGAACGCCATGGCATGCCCGTTTTTGAACGACAGCATGAACGATGGCAGGTGCAAATCGGCATTAAAGTTCAACTCCTTGGCGCCTTCAGAATTGTCTTCAAAAACATAGCCACGCAGGTTGTTGCCATCGGCGAGGTCGGTAAAGAAATTGCCGAGGTCCTGCGAGCGAACCGATAAGTAGTTATTACCGACGTAGAAGTTGGTGCCCACGAGCGTCATGTCGAATTTGTAGCGACTGTCGGCAATGCTCGAGGGGTTCAGGTGGAAGCCGGTGATGCCGGCGTAGTTGTCGTTGGCGACCCCCAGAAATGCCTGACCCTTCACCTGGGCCAATGGCAGAACCAAGAGAAACACCACAACCAGGGCGTAAAGTTTTCGCATAATGTGCTGCTTAAGAGTTTGGTAGTAGATGCAGACTGATGGATGTAGCTACAAAGCTAGCATTTTCGCTTATTCTTCACCCCGATTCTATTCTGCATCCATCAACAGCCCTCAGGCATCCAGCACAGCGCCGTTGAATTCGGTCATGGTTTGCGCCATACCCCTGAATGCAAACGACTTCACGGCCTCCGCCGCAGTGCTGCACAGCTTGTCGAGCTGCTGCATCTCGTCTGGCGCAAAGCCCGAGAGCACGTAATCCACTTGTTGGCCCTTCGCAAAATCGTCGCCCACCCCAATGCGCAGGCGCGGATATTTGGTGGTGCCGAGCAGGTCCTGGATGTTCTTCAGGCCATTGTGCCCGCCATCGGAGCCTTTGCCCCGAAGCCTGAGCGTCCCGAAGGGCAGGGCGATGTCGTCGGTCAGTACTAGCAAGTTTTCGATCGGCAGCTTCAGCGCATCCAGGTGGTGGCGCACGGCTTTCCCGCTGAGGTTCATGAACGTCTGGGGTTTCAGCAGTACGAGCTTGCGCCCACGGTGCGAGAGCTCGCAGCTTTCGGCGTGGCGGGTGCCTTCGAAGCTCAGGCCCGCTTCCTCGGCCAACTGGTCGAGCACCATAAAACCGATGTTGTGGCGGGTGCCGTGGTATTTGGGGCCGGGGTTGCCCAGGCCGACAATCAGATACTTCGAGCTCATAACGGGAGTGTTTGCGCGTGCTGTGCCGCAAAACTACGGTTTTTTGCAGCCTGGCGCAGCCGGTGCACTAGTCGAGATCCGAGGGGCTGTAGAGCGTCTTAACGCGTTCGGTCAGCTGCTCGATGATCGCCTTGCCCATCACTCGGTCGCGCAATGCCTCGGGCAGTTCAAAGACGTAAGCTCGATCGGCGAAATCAAACCTGTAATTGAGCCAACCCATATTATCGCGTGTTTCTGCAGGTATGGCAATGGGCTCGAATTCAGCATCGCGCACCTCCACAATAAAGTCTGGCCCGCTTTTGAAAGTCACCTCCAACTTGTCTGTATACGCCCCCTCTACGGCAAAATGATAGCGAAAACGGAGGCCAGAAAAGTAGTGGCGCGTCTCTTTGTGAAAACTTTCGGGGTCAGTAGGCGGGTTGACGGCAGGGGTGTAGTCGATACTAATCTCGCCGGTAGCACGAAAATTTCCCATTGGTGTTAACTGTGTCAATTGAGATTGTTCACAAAACTATCAAATACGAGTTACCAATACTAATCAGCGAGCTTGTACTTCAGCACCAGAATTTTCGTCTGCAGCCCGTGCGTGCTGGCCAGCTCCTGGCTCTGTGTAATGGCCGCGTCTCTGTCTTCGGTCGAGAAAATAGACAGGTCGAATTGACCCTCGCCATCGCCCGCCAATCTGTTCACGCTCAGGCCCTTGGCTTGCAGGGCTTTGGCGACAGAATCGGCCTGTGCCGCGGGCATGTCGCTTGGCTTCACCAACACGTGATACACCTTGCGGAGCACCTCGCCCGGCTCGGGGGTATCATCGGTGTTGTTCGTTGTGGCCGTGCGGGC
>CAZTEZ010000321.1:0-3881 GCA_964611815.1 uncultured Bacteroidia bacterium
TCCGTAGGTGCGTAGATGTGCGGCGTGCCCCACGCGTCGCGCACGATTTCGATTTCATCGACGCGGTAGTCGTCCAGAAAACCGTCTTGAGCAAATGGCGTGAATGGGAGGCAAAGGAGCAGCAGTAAGAAAAGGCGTTGCACGGTGATATGACTTGTGTTCGGGCGCAAATGTACGGGTTTTTGCGCGGGTTTCCTGGTGGGGGTTTATGTCGGTTGAAACGTTCTAGAACCAGGATTTTCGAGATTGAGAAGAGGATTTTCAGGATTTCTAGCAAGTAAACGTGTTGAAGGTCATGTTTGGTGGTGGTGATCGGCTGTTCATCTGACGGAACGCATTACTTACGCCAACGTCACCTGCATCAAAACTAATCCTGAAAATCCTGTCTTCACCTATCCTGAAAATCCTGGTTCTATCCTACCCATACCGCTCCTCAAACTCCTCGTGCAGGTGCACGATTTCGGAGAGCATCATGGCGGTGGCGCCCCAGAGCGGCACGCGGTGGATGTCCCAGTACGGTACCTCGAAATCGTGCCCGCGGATCAGCCGGGGCATGTGCTTCAGGTGGCCCTCGTCGAGCAGGTTATTGAACGGCAGTTCGATGATCTCCTCGACTTCCGAGGGTTCGGGTTGCAGCTCGGGCAGGTTGTCTACCCACCCCACCACGGGCTGCACGATGTTGTTCGAAGGCGGAATGTAGAGCCGCGAGCTGTGCCCGACCACCTCGACATCATTGGGTGCCAGGTTGACCTCCTCGTGGGCTTCACGAAGCGCCGCATCTTCCCAAGTCTCGCCGTCATCCAAACCGCCGCCGGGAAAGCTCAGCTGTCCGCCGTGCTTTTTCAATTTGCTGGTGCGCAGGGTGAGGATGAGCGAGAGTTCGCCTTCTTCCGGACGCTCAAAAAAGCTGGCCAGCACGCCGCTTTTGCGGGCATTGGGCGGCGGGTCGAGGTTCGGCGGACGGCGGTAGCCATCGGCCGTTCGAGGGGCCATCCGCACATGGGCGTCGCGCCCGGGCAGCGGTTGGCGCAGGCGCTCGTGGAGGTAGTGGATGAAGTCTTTCGGGTGGCTGTGCGGCATTAAGGAAGAACCTGGATTTTCAAGATTGTTGGCAGGATTTACAGGATTACTAGATTTCGAAATTTACAAAAAGAAAAAGCTACGACACTTATTTGTTTGCGGCACGGACACAGCTCATTAGGCACTACAGTTTTCTCCAATCTTGTTAATCCTGTCTCCAAACCAATCCTGAAAATCCTGGTTCTCACCCTTACGTCCCCAGCGCAAACACTGCCGGCACCTTGTGCAAATCAGGCAGACCCTTGCGCTGCCACGTCTCAATGCTCTTGGAGCCAATAAACTGTTGCTGCGTAAACAAGCCCGCCGAGATGCTGAGGCGCGTTTCTTTGCGGCAGGCTTTCAGGATTGCCGCCATCAGCTGCTGATTGCGATAAGGCGTTTCGATAAACAGCTGCGTCTGGCCCTCGTCGATGGCGCGGGCTTCCAGCTGACGAATGCGTTGGCTGCGCTGCTTTTTATCGATCGGCAGGTAGCCGACAAACGCGAAGCTCTGCCCGTTGAGGCCGGAGCTCATCGCTGCCAGAAGGATACTCGACGGCCCCACCAGCGGGCGAATGGGCAGCTCGAACTCCTGCGCCAGGCGCACGAGCTCTTGACCGGGATCGGCCACACCTGGCACGCCGGCGTCGGAGATCACGCCCACGTCCTCGCCGTTTTGCATGCGCATGCAAAGTTCATTCTGCTCGTCGAAGGTCTTCATCGGCAGAAATTCCACCCCCGAGAGGTCGTTCTCCCACCGACTGAGCGATTTGAGCACACTGACAACGAAGCGCCGGGCGGGCTTTAAATTTTCCACCGCGTACAATTTGGTATCTGCCAACCGCTCCAGCGTCGCTTGCGGGAGCTGCGAAAGATCGTCGCCGATGGGTTGCGGAATGAGAAAGAGGCGGCCGGTATGTGGCATAAGAATGGAAATAGAGCGGTATTCGCGTGCAGCGAACGAACCTTGTAATCAACAGCGAAGTTAAGGCAATGGGCGACGGCTTTTGGTTAACTTTGCCGAAATCCTGACTCCTCCTCTTAAACGCAACGCAATATGAGCAAACACACGGCGCTGTACGACAAACACAAAGCATTGAATGCCAAATTCATGGAGTTTGGTGGCTACGACATGCCCCTGCGCTATGGTGGCGACAACGTTGAGCACATGGGCGTTCGCCGCCAGGTCGGCTTGTTCGATGTTTCGCACATGGGCGAGTTTTTTGTGCGTGGCAGCAAGGCCATCGACCTGTTGCAGTACGTGACCACCAACGACGTGAGCAAGCTGAAGCCAGGCAAGGCGCAGTACAGCTGCATGCTGCTCGAAGAAGGCGGCGTGATCGACGACCTGATCGTGTATATGCTTGACGAAGAGGAGTATATGGTGGTGGTGAATGCGGCGAACATCGAAAAGGACTTCGGCTGGATCGAAAAGCACAACAAGGCTTTCGGTGCCGAGCTCGTCGACCGCTCTGAGGAGATGTCATTGCTGGCGCTCAGTGGGCCGCTGTCTGTGAAGACCATTCAGAAGCTGACGGATTTTGATGTCGAAGAGCTGCCGTATTACGCCTGCAAACGCGGTAAAGTCGCGGATATCCCGAACGTACTGATTGCCACCACCGGCTACACCGGCGAGCGCACGTTCGAGCTGTACCTGCACAATGATTACGCGCCCAAGCTATGGGACGCACTGATGGAAGCCGGCGATCAGTTTGGCATTCAGCCCTGCGGCCTGGCAGCTCGCGATACGCTGCGCCTGGAGATGGGCTATTGCCTGTATGGCATGGACATCCACGAAAATGTGAACCCACTGGAGGCTGGCCTCGGTTGGATCGTGAAGCGAAACAAGGGTGCTTTCATCGGAAAGGATGCCATCGTAAAAGCCAAAGAGAAAGGTCTGACGCACAAGCTCGTGGCCTTTCACACCGTCGATCGGGGCATTCCGCGCCACAACCACCGCCTCTATGACGCGGACGACAACGAGGTGGGTGTCGTGACGAGCGGCACGTTCAGTCCCTCATTGCGCAATGGCATTGGCCTGGCCTACGTGCCGGTGGAGCACAAAGCGCCAGGCAGCAAGCTCAAGCTCTACATCCGCAAAAAGCCGGTGGAATGCGAGGTGCAGAAACTCCCGTTTGTAGACGACACGAGCCTCGCCCGCTGGCTCGACAAGTAACCTATTGACTGTCAATTTGTGAGTAAGCTTCCCGTCATCACCCTCAAGAAGGGTAAAGATCGTGCCGTGCAGAACCGTCACCCCTGGGTGTTCAGCGGAGCGATTACAGACACCGGCGATGCCCAGCCGGGCGACACGGTTGCGGTGCATTCGAGCAAGGGCGAGTTGCTTGCTTACGGTCACTTTGACCCCAAAAGCCCGTTTCGGGTCCGGCTCTTCGCATTCGGGATAGCCGAACAGAGGATTGACGACGCTTTCTGGAAAGCGCGCTTTCAGCAGGCGCTGGATTTCCGCGTGCAGCAGTACGATGCCGGCGTCGACACCGCCTACCGACTGATTAACGCTGAGGGCGACAACTGCCCGGGCATCATCGTCGACCGCTTTGATGACACCGCCGTGCTGCAACTGCGTACTCCGGCGGCGCGCAAATTGCAGTCGCTTATCGTCGAGTTTCTCACGGGTATCGACGGCGTGCAGCACGTTTACGATAAGACGGTCATCGACGACAAGGAGGTCGGCTGGCTGACCGATCCCGCCTCGCAGATCAGCTTCCTGGAAAACGGCCTGCAAATGCGCCTGGACCCCGAGGGTGGCCAAAAGACAGGCGCCTATCTCGACCAACGCGACAACCACCGGCTCATCCGTC
>CAZTEZ010000322.1:0-3877 GCA_964611815.1 uncultured Bacteroidia bacterium
CGCCGGTACGACCAGCCCACCGACCACTGCGGCAATCAGCCCCGCAATCGGCGGGAAGCCCGAGCCCTGGGCAATCGCCAGGCTCAAGGGCAGGGCCAGCAATGAGACATACAGCGCCGCACCGAAATCACCCGCAAAGTTTTTGCGGATGCCTTCCCAGGTCGTCATTCCAGTGGTGGGCATGTGCGGCAGTCGGCGATTAGCAGGCAGTGCCCGCATCAGGGCACAGTTAAAGCAGCATCAAATATACGAACTGGAACTGCGCAGCGTGGGCTGCGTCGGTATCAGTAACCCACAACGTATTGCAAGACCGCACATAAAAAAAGCAGCCCCTTCCATCATGGACGAAGCTGCCTGCACTACTTGAAGTCAAATGCAGTGTATGCGATTTGAAGCTTCGATGCATCTAGGCACCGAGTGGGCGGGCTGTGCCTAGAGCGAGTAGCGCAGATGCGCTACGGCGTGGCCGTAGTTTTCGAGCGATTGCTGGGGCAAGAAGTGGACTTTGCCGCCGTGGCGCACGACCGACTCAATCAACTCCTCGACAATATCGTCGTGGTGATTGTAGTCCTCGTGGGCACGGAGGTCTTCGTCATTCATTTTCACTTCGTTGTCGTCAATGTTCACCCAGCCATTGGTCTTGTAGTCCTGTTCGACGTAAAGCGTCTTGACCTGCCCGCGCTGGGCCAATGGCCACAGCTCGTTGATCGCCTCGGCAGCGTCGCGCTGACCGGCAATCTCGCGGGCTTCAGTCGTGTGTTGTTGCTGTTGCGCGTCGACCAGATCATCATAGGCTTTGATCGCTTTTTCGTGCAGTTGGTGGCGCATTTCGTCGCGCTTGAAACTACCGGACACTTGCGCAATAATTGGGGTGCTCGGGCGGTCCCAGCCTTTCACGAAGCCCAGGCGCATGAGGTCCGTACCAGCCACGATTAGCGGCAGTTGCAGTTGCATCACGACCTCGTGCAGCGAATCGCGGATATGCTTCAACCACTCGGCCTCAGCGCGGTCGTCGATCACGTCTTTCGTCGACTGTGTGTTTTCCATGAACGCGGAGATAAACGGCTTGTATTCAGCCGGGAGCAGGTCGGTTTCGATGGGGCGCAGCGTGTCGCGTGTCATTTCAAATACGTCGACCACGTCTTTGTTCAAATTCAGGAGCAGCGCATGCGGGAAACGGTTCGCGGCACGCAGCACGTGTTTGATCGCAAAATGGTCGTCGATGGAAATGTAGAGCCGGCTTTCGATGGGCAGCTTCATAGCGCGCTGCACGTTTTCGGCAATGAATATCACAAGCGCATCTTCCTGATGCTTGTGGTCAAAGTCTTCAGTGAGTTTGTCGAAGTGCTCCAGATAGGCGTTGATGCCGTCGCGGTTGAGCCCGGCGATGGCGAGCTGCTCTTCGAGTGATTTGCGCGCGTCTTTCAGTGAAATCGGATTCTGGTCGCTCAGCGGGTGGACGGTCTGCATCGGGATCACCATCGTCACGCAGGTGCCGCAGGCTTCCACTTCCAATAGCGCATTTAACAATGTGTCTGTCGGATTATCTAGTTTCTCTTTAACCGCAGGGCGGGGATTTTCAGGTTGGTAATCTTGATTCTTCATGAATGTAGGGCGTAAGAAGGCTTAAAAGTATCTGTAGTGTAATAGCACGATATAGCGCCAAAACGTTTCTTTTTGCGCCTGTTAACTCAGATTCGGTGGATGATAAACGCTTAATTTCAGCTGAGTTTAGGCTTCAAATTAACTCGCAACTGAGTTGAGCACGCGCAGTTGCCAACAGACCAGCTCGCCCGTTTCACACATAGGGTCTATCCCAAAACTTAAAATCGCGTCATTCCGAGGTCTTCCGAGGAATCTAATTGTGTCTTTACAGCTATGTCAAGTGCGATTAGATGCTTCGGCTTCGCTCAGCATGACAAGCCTTTTGGGTTTTGGGATAGACCCTAATACGATCTGCAAATCGCGCCTCAACTATTAGAAATTTGAGGCTTTCGCGTCCCGGTTGCTTATTTCCCTTATCTTCAACAGGTTGCCACCCCACGCGTTATGCGAAAGTTTCTGTTAAGCCTGCTGAGCCTTAGCTTACTGGGCCTCTCGAGTTGTTTCAACGACCCCTGTATGCTGAGTTGTGTGGAGCCACCGCCGCCCCACTTCGATATGCGTTTTACAAACGCCGCTGAAACGCCGGTCGTGTTTGGCGTCACACCTGATACCACCGAACCGGGCTTATGGGTTCAGGCGCTGGAGCTCACGAACTTTCAGGTGATTGCGGACACGGCCTATCCGCAGTTCATCAGCAATGCGCACACGTTTCAGGTGCTGTCAGATTCCAGTCTGCTTTGGGCCGATGGGGTGCCGCACAGCCGATTCGAGTTGGTGCTCTACCAGCGCGATGTCGCAGGTGCGGCGCTTGATACACACCGTATCGCTTTTGCTGCCAGCACCTTCTTTCTGCCCGGCAGAGACGACGACGCGTGCTGCCCCACCCCCAGCCGACATGGCTGGCAGGTGACCGAAAGTTTCAGCAGCATACCCGCTGTCGAATTACCACCGCCCGGCAATTACGACCCTTTTAACGATCACGCATTTGAGTTTCGGGAATTTTTGATTGAGAGCGAATGAAATACCTATACATCGCCTTAAGCTTAGCTTTTCTTATGCTGCCGATCAGCGCTTGTGACAACTGCGACCACGTCGAGTGCCCTACGCCGGACTACAATTTCATCGAAATGCACTTCAACCTCGTGGATGTCGCGCCCACCCCGCGGCCGATTCAGGTCGGCAGCCCGCCCGAGGATTCCACCGCCGGCATTTGGTTAGAGCCTGAAATGGGCAGTTCGTTCACGTACACATTCAACGCCGCTGCGGTAGAAGCTGGCCGGGCCGAGTTGCGCGTTGTTCACGCGTCACCACCACCTGTAGAAGCGGGGATGCCCACGGATTTTTTTCGGCTCAATTTCGTAGCGCGGGATTCAACCGGTCAAACGCAGACCAACAGCCTTTACTTTGAAGGCGGCACGGAGGTGCTTAGCACTGGGGAAAGCGAGTGCTGTGGCACGCAGATTGATGCCGAAATGTACGTGACGGCCTTCAACCACAACTTCAATCAGCGCCTGAGCGATGACCTGCAGTTTATCAGCGGTGCGACTTACGAGCTTACGGACTGGCCCTTTAGCGGCGGTATCGTGTTTGGGCAATGAGCTAGCAGCAGCCTACTGGCTTAGCGAATAATCGTCACGCTACCCGTGCGGTGGAACTTGTGGGGCACGCCACGGTCGTTGGGCACGGTTTCGCCGCTGAGGACAAAGACGTAGACCCCTTCCGGAAAGTCTTTGCGGCTTTACTGATCACATGATAAATTAATTTAGTAATAAATTTCAGAACATCGGGATAACCAACCTATTCTGTTTTCAGCTCATAGGATAGGGGATAAGATCTTGCCCAAGTTACAAAGCGGACCTTATTTTTTACTGGTGATTTAACTACAAACCTGTAAGACTTATCCTTTTTCATGTCAAAAATGACTAACTGATCTTTGACAGAGTTCTCCAAAAAAAGTACAGAATCCTGCATATGCCATTTACCTCTACCCTCAACCATTGAATATAAATCATATTTTTTGAATACGTGAGGGAAAGCGCTGTATGCTGTATCCTTTTCAAAGTCATATATGACCAGCTTTGAAACAGAATCTGGACCCAATACCCTTTTACCTCTTAAAGTAAATTCAGAGTTATTATCAAAAACTGAAATCATCTTGTCTGACAACACGTTAACGTCGTGCTGATGTGTCCATAGGGTATTGTTCATCCAGAGGATTTTGTTGGTAGATGGCCTGTATAACAGCACGGTGTGGAGGTGAGCCAGACTAAGA
>CAZTEZ010000323.1:0-2832 GCA_964611815.1 uncultured Bacteroidia bacterium
TCGGGGTTGGCGCGGAAGTGCATGCCAAAGCGCGAGATGAATTTCTTGAAATTGGCCAGCTTCTCGTTGTCCGGGGTGGGGTGCACGCGATACGGTACGGGCAGCTTGGGGTTCTTGCTTTTGTTGTGTAGCCACTCGGCCACGTGCCGGTTGGCCATCAGCATGAACTCCTCGATAAGCTTGTGGGCATCGAAGCGCGGTTTGATGAAGGCCTCGATGGGTTTGCCATCATCGTCGAGGCGGAATCGCACCTCATCGGTCTCGAAGCTGATACTGCCCTGTTTGAAGCGCTCTTCGCGGCGCAATTTGGCCAGGCGATTCATTTCGTTCAACTCTTCGTAGAGCTCGCCCTTCCCGTCGTTCAGAATCTGCTGCACCTCTTCGTAAGCAAACCGGCGGTCGGAGTGAATCACCGTGCGGCCATACCACTCGTTTTTCACAGAACCGTTCTTGGGGTTCAGCGTGAAAATGGCGGCAAACGCCGGGCGGTCTTCGTTGGGGCGCAGGCTGCACAGGTTGTTCGAGAGCTTTTCGGGCAGCATCGGAATCGTTCGGTCGACGAGGTAGACGCTCGTGGCTTTGCGGAACGCATCTTCGTCGAGCGCCGTGCCTGGCTTCACGTAATGCGTGACGTCAGCGATGTGCACGCCGATTTCGATATCGCCGTTCTTCAGCTTCTTGAAACTCAGCGCGTCATCAAAGTCCTTCGCATCCTCGGGGTCAATCGTGATCGTGAGGACGTCGCGGTAGTCTTTGCGCTTCTTGATTTCCGCATCGCTCAAGCCGGGGGAAATCTGACTCACCTCGTTGAGGGTCGATTTGCTGAAGCTGGGGTCGAGCCGGAACTCCGAGATGATGGCGTGCATCTCCTCTTCGTGCGTGCCCACTTCGCCCATCACGTCGATGACCTTGCCGTAGGGCTTGCCGCTGCGGAAGTGCGTGACCTGCACGCGGCAGCGTTCGCCGTCCTGTGCACCGTTGAGCTCTTTGTTGGGCACCACGATGTCTTGTTTGAGGAAGGCATCCTGCGGGCGGAAGTAGTTCGTGCTTTTGCTGTATTCGATGATACCGATGAAGGTATCCTGCGCTCGATCGGTGACATCGACGAGCTCGGCGAGAATATTGTGCTTCGTGACTTGCACGACCTGCACCTTCACCTTATCGCCCGAAAAGGCCTTAATGGACTTCACGCGCTCGATTTTCAGCGGTTCGGGGAGTAGCTTCGTCCACACCAGCGCGTAATCGTCACGGTTGAAGACTTTGATTTCCCCTTCAAAGTAGCGACCGATAAGATCGACGCGGTATTTGTGGTCGTCCACGCTCACAAAACCTTCGTAAGCGAGGCGCAGTAAACCGCGCTCAATGTCTTCGTAGGTGTAGCTGGACTGGATTTCCGGGTGGCGCCCGTTGACCTGCTTCACGTTCATGTACTGCGTGTACTCTTCTTGGAGTACATCGAGTATAATACGTTCGAGTTCAGGAAGTTGGTCAATATTGCGAGCGGGCGTTTGCGGGCTTTGCTGTGGGCTGTCGTTGCGCCTGTCGTTCTTAGGCTTGCGATTCGATCGGCCTTTTGAGCTTGATTTTTTCTTAGACATTAATTAGCAGTCAGTAGAATAGTTATTGTGTATTTTCTGCTAATGTAACACAAGCAGTTGGTTTTCCGTTGCGGAATCATCAAAACCAGATGTTAAATCGCCGAGTCAACCTAGTTGTCTCGAGATTTACTTTGCCAGAAACGGCCAACGCCGAGTCCGCCAAGAAACCCAAACAGTGCAGAAATAAAGACTTTCAGGACCTCTGCACCATCATCATTGGCACCTTTTAAGATAAGCGTGAAGATTAAACCCAGCACCCCCAAAATCACCACGGCAGCAACGGTGCTAATGACAGTGAGTTGCTTGAGTCGGGTCCGGTTGTTGTCTTTGTGAATGTCAACGTCGCGCTTGACCCAGCTTTCGCCCTGCTTGGCATGAAGGCGAATATCTTCCAACATCGCTTTGAGTTCATACTGCTCGTTTTCCGCTTGCTTGATTTGCAGTTCGAGCAGTTTGTCAGGGTCAGTCTTCGACTCGCCTTGCTGATTGTCCAGTTCCTCAGACATGCGTCTTTTGGTCTTTACTCAAATACCAATCAATCAGATGCTTTTCAGCGTTGGTCAAGACTTCGAAGCGCACCATAGTCCTTCCATTATGATACACCACGCCTTTGTTACGTTTAGAACGGCGCATCCTGAAAGGCAGTTTCCAGAGGTCGTTGACTTCCAAAAACATAACTTTCTGTGGAGTAGCGGTTGGTGAGTGGGGCATATCGAGCGTAAGAAGAAGTACTATTGGATTGTCATGTATGATGCAATATAACGCATATATGACATAAAACGTTACCTCGGTTGACAATGATGTATTCAATCGTCGGGGTCATTGATGGCCAAACGGAGCAGTCCTTCGGCTTCTGATCAACTTTCGCAGCATCAAGAAGTGGCTCATCAGCAAAATCGGTCCAATAACAGCCGGCAGCAATACGCCCGGGTAAGTTAGCAGTAAGGTTGCGGGCTGATCCACTGGCCCAATACCCTTGCTCAATGTGCTCGCCAGAAGTGCGATGGCACTTGCAAAACTCAGTAAGCCGAAAAGCGTAATCGCCCCAATGCTGCGTTTTTGCCAACGGGTAGGGGTACTGCTTTCGCCAATCCAGAGATAAGTTGCCAATGCAGTCAGGCCGACTATCCAATCGAATTGATACACCGGAAACCACTCCCAGTCGGGTATTAGTCCCACACCACTCGACATCCCCATGAGCAGCCACAGGGGTAAGCGCAAGCTATTGATCAGT
>CAZTEZ010000323.1:2842-3859 GCA_964611815.1 uncultured Bacteroidia bacterium
ATAAATAAGACAGTGGAATCTCCGCCAGCCGGTCTCGCTTGATCTTGAGCGTGTAAACGATTGCAAACGCATCCACCGGTAGAGCGATGAAGACATACGCGGGCCAATCTGTAGCCAAATATCCACCCAGGTGCGCCACAAGTACATGCAGGCCGGCCCAAACGAGCGCCCCGAGCAGCCAAATCGCGAAAGTCCTTCGGCGATGCTGGCTGGCTAGGCTCATCGTATAGCTCAGTAGCAGCGCATTCATCAGCGCCAAGGCTGGGAATCCGAATACCAGGAAAGCAGGCATACTGCAAGCTAATCAGGCTTCGCGAGACTGTGGCCCTGCACCCGGATCCTGCTCGCGCTCGGTGATCAAGTGCAGGCCATGCTTGCGCAGTTTGCGGGTCGTGACGATCAGCACCCAAATGAGCGCCGGGTAGAAGAAGCTCACCAGCCACACCCCCGGGAATTGCATGAAGTATGGCGCATCACCGGGTACGAGCGTCATGCCCACGGCCATAAGCCCGAAGAGCGAAATGCCCGCCGTTATCGCACTGCTCACCTGCCAGTTCATTAGCGCAGACAGCGAATAGCCCTTGCGGTTAAACGTCAAATGCCACATGATGAGCCCGCCGACACCGAAGACCATTTCCAGCAGCCCGATGCCGATGAGCGTCCAGTCGGCAGCGCCAATGCCGCCTTTTACTGCCAGCGCCAGACCAACCACCAGCCGCAGGCCCTGCAACACCAGCTGCACCCCCACAGGCATCGCCCGGATGATGTGCCCTCGGGCAATGCTCGCCAGAAAGAGTGCAGTAGCTATGGGCAGCACCCCGGCTGCAATGGCCAGCAGTGGGCTTTCCCAGTTGAAATATCCGAGGTAGCCAAACACCGCCGTGGCAATGAGCCAGACCGCCACGAGCACCAACACGAGCTTCAGCCTGGGCACGGCGATGTCGGTTGGCAGCGCAAAACGTAGCGCCAGCATTAACCCGCCAAAGAGCAGGAAGCAACTGAAAATGATCGTCAGGA
>CAZTEZ010000324.1:0-3846 GCA_964611815.1 uncultured Bacteroidia bacterium
TGCTTGATGGAGCCGGGTCGACCAGAGCCGAGCTTCAAATCGCCCGGCAAACGCAAGGGCGGTGGCAAGCGCAAGATTCGTCGCGTGCAGCCCAAATTCCTGAAAGAAGCTCGCGCGTTTAACCTGGAAGTCGACCTGCACCTGGAGGCGCTGCTGAGACCCGGCGAGCGTGTGGCCAGCAAAGAGGCGCTCGAATACCAACTGAAAGCCGCCAGCAAGGCCTTTGAAGAAGCGCTGGAAGCGGGTGTGGGCAACTTGACGTTCATCCACGGCATTGGCGCGGGCAAATTGAAAGAGGCGCTGATTGACCACCTGCGCATGAAACACGGCGAAAACGTGAAGCAAATGTACCTCGGCGGGCGCTACAGCGACAACCCGGGCGCGCTTTATGTCGAACTGAGCTACGAGCAGTAGCGCTCAAGCGGTCTTCAGTCGACCTTCAAAACGAGTCCGTCATACGCCAGGTGCACGCCATCTGGCAGCTGGGCTTCCACCTCTGCGTGTTGGCCGAGTAGATGACTGATGTGTGTGAGATACGTCCGTTTCGGGCGTATCTTTTCGATTTCTGCCAGCGCCTCCTCGAGTGTGAAATGCGAGTAGTGCGGCTGTGGGCGCAGCGCCGAGAGGATGAGCACGTCGAGGTCTTCGAGATACTGATAGCTCTCTTCTGGGATGTGGTTGACGTCCGTCACGTACGCGAATTTGCCGATGCGAAAACCATGCACCGTCATTTTGCCGTGCAGCACCGGGATGGTCTGCACCTTGAAGCCCATCACATCAATTCGCTCATCGCCGCTGAACTCGTGGTGCACGAGCTCAGGTCGGCCGGGATAGCTGCCCTTGAAGAAGTAGTGAAACTCGTTTTCGAGCTGCTTGTAGGTTGCATGGGTGGCCCAAAACGGGATGGGCGAGCGGCGGCGGAAGTAGATCGAGCGCAGCTCGTCGAAGCCCGCAATGTGGTCTTTGTGCGGATGGGTGAACAAGATGGCATCTACATCTGCGATGCCCTCGCGCAGACATTGCTGCCGGAAATCGGGCCCCGTATCAACGAGCAGCTGGCGGTCGTCAATTTCGATGAGGATCGAACAGCGCAATCGGTTGTCGCGGGGGTCGTCGGAGGTGCACACCTCGCATTGGCACCCAATGACGGGAACGCCCTGGGAAGTGCCGGTGCCTAATAGTGTAATTCTCACAGGTGGTCTTAAAATCATTGGAACACCACCATCAGTTGGTGGGTTCGCTGTTGGGTTCAGGTGTTGCTTTTGTTTTCAGGGTTTTCAGTTTGTCGTAAAGGCGCTTGTCGGAATCGCCCAAGGTGTCCGGTACACTTCCGATCTGCTGAACGATGTCGATGAGCATAGACACCTGCGCCTCTACCGGACTAAACTTGTTGATAACGATGTAGTTGTTGTGCTCCAGCACGCATTCGCCACCCAGAAAATTCCCCTTCTCCAGGCGCACGTTGTAGCCAATGTGCTCGAGCAGCTTGCGCAGTTTATCGCGGTTCGATTTGTTGAGTTTCATAGGCGAGACGGAGACTTTAAGATACAAAAAAGCCCCCGAGCACACTCGGAGGCTTTGTCTTTTCGTCAGCAGACTATCAGTTCTTCTTACCCATGCGCGGCAGCAGGTTGGCACCGTAGAACTCGCGGTTCATCTTGGCGATGTTCGTCAGCGAGATGTCTTTGGGGCACTCCTGCGAACAAGCGCCGATATTTGTGCAGTGGCCAAAGCCCACGCGGTCGTGCTCTTTCACCATGTTGCTCACGCGGTCGTAGCGCTGCACCTCACCCTGCGGTAAGAGGCCGAGGTGTGAAATCTTCGCCGACATGAACAGGCTCGCCGATGCGTTCGGGCAAACTGCCACACACGCGCCACAGCCAATGCAGGCTGCCGACATGAACGCCTCGTCGGCATCCTCTTTCGGAATCGGGATGGCATTGGCGTCGGGTGCCGAGCCAGTATCTACGCTGATGTAGCCACCCGCCTGGATGATCGCATCGAACGACGAGCGGTCTACGGCCAGGTCTTTGATGACCGGGAAGGCCGTGGCCCGGAAGGGCTCGATCAGGATCTTCGCCCCGTCTTCAAACTCGCGCATGTGCAACTGGCAGGTCGTAACGCTGCCCATCGGGCCGTGCGGACGGCCGTCGATCATCACGCCACACGTACCGCAAATGCCTTCGCGGCAATCGTGCTCGAATGCGATGGGCTCCTCGTTGTTGTGCTGCAGCTGCAGGTTGAGCAGGTCAAGCATCTCGAGGAACGAGCTGTCGGGCGACACGCCGTCGAGCTTGTAGGTCTTAAACTGGCCTTTGTCTTTGGGGCCTTTCTGGCGCCAGACTTCTAGGGTATAGCTTCTGGTTTTCTCAGACATAATATGCTGTGTTTTCCGTTTCGGTTGCGATAAGCAGAGCCGTGGTTCGGGATATAATTTCTTCTTACTTGTAGCTACGTTGTGTGAGTTTCACGTTTTCGAACGTCAGCTCTTCTTTGTGCATTTTGGGCGCATTGTCGTCACCCATCCACTCAAAGGCAGCTACGTAAGAGTAGTTTTCGTCGTCGCGCTGAGCCTCGCCCTCTTCGGTGCGGTGGTCCATCCGATAGTGGCAACCACACGACTCATCGCGCTGAAGGGCATCGAGAATCATGATCTCGGCCAGCTCGATGAAGTCAGCCACGCGGTTGGCCTGCTCAAGGCTTTGGTTCAGCTCCTGGCCGGTGCCAAGCACTTTGAGGTTGCTCCAGAACTCTTTCTTGATTTCTTTGATCATCGGGAGCGCTTTTTTCAAGCCGTCTTCCGTGCGGTCAATCGAGCAGTAGTCCCAAAGGACTTTGCCGAGTTCGCGGTGGATTTCCTCAACGGTCTTCTCGCCTTTGATGCTGAGCAGCTTTTCGAGGCGATTCTGCACCTCTTTTTCGGTGCGCTTGAAGATCTCGTGGTTGGTATCGATGCCGTCGTCCGACTTTTCACCCGCGAGATAGTCTCCGAGGGTGTAAGGGATGACGAAGTAGCCGTCGGCCAGGCCCTGCATCAGCGCCGAAGCACCGAGGCGGTTGGCACCGTGGTCCGAGAAGTTAGCCTCACCGAGCGCGTACAGACCGGGGATGTTGGTCATCAGGTTGTAGTCGACCCACAGACCGCCCATGGTGTAGTGGACCGCCGGGAAGATCATCATCGGCTGCTCATATGGGTTTTGATCCGTAATGAGGTGGTACATGTCAAACAGGTTGCCGTATTTTTCTTCTACGACCTTCGTGCCTTCTTTGATGGCCAGTTCTTTGATCGCACTGTCGCTCATGCCATCGGTGTCCATAGACGCCACTTTCTGGCGGCCATAGCGCTGAATGGCAGAGGCGAAATCGAGATACACCGCGCGTTTAGTAGGGCCAACACCATGGCCATCGTCGACCACCTGCTTGGCATTACGCGAAGCTACGTCGCGCGGAACGAGGTTACCGAAGGCGGGGTAGCGCTCTTCGAGATAGTAGTAGCGCTCGTCTTCGGGAATATTGTTCGGGTGGCGATCGTCGCCCGCTTTCTTGGGTACCCAGACGCGACCGTCGTTACGCAGCGACTCTGACATCAGCGTCAGTTTCGACTGGTGCTCGCCTTTTTGGGGCAGGCAGGTTGGGTGGACTTGCACAAACGATGGGTTCGCGAAGAGCGCCCCACGTTTGTGTGCTTTCCAGGCCGCCGAAACATTGCAGTTCATGGCGTTGGTGCTCAGGTAGTAGGCATTGCCGTAGCCTCCTGTGCACAGCAACACAGCGTGCGCATGATGCGATTCGATTTCACCGGTGTTCAGGTTGCGCGTGACGATGCCTTTGCATTTGCCATCGATC
>CAZTEZ010000325.1:0-3135 GCA_964611815.1 uncultured Bacteroidia bacterium
CGAGCGCGGGCAAGCCCTTGGCATCGAGGTTAGAAACCAGGCCGAGATTCCACTCTCCATCCTCAATGTTGCTTTTAATTGTGACGGTGTCTGTAGGAAAAGAGTTGTTGTTGTCTCGAAAAATTGCAGCCTGTGCAGGGCCAAACTCATATATTTTGACACGCTGGTATTGCAGCCAGGCGGCTTCAAAGGCTTCTCGGAAGGCTACGAGCTTGGCGGCAGTGATTTCGTTCATCAAGGCCTCACGGGCGGTTTCGAGGCTGTTGAGCGATTTCTGGTACGCTTCGTATTCGGGCACGATGATATTGCTGCTGATGTGCGCAATCATCGCGGCGCGGTCGTAGTTGTCGGCGTCGGTGTTGTTGTTGTCGTCGTCGTTGCAGCTGCAGAGACTGACGAGCAGCACCAACGAGAGCAAAAGAAGCGACAACTTATAATGGATGGTGAAGGTCATAATACTAGGTGTTTGTCTGTGAAAATTACAAAAGATGGGCACCGTTTGGTGCCCATCTTTTTGTTCAAATGAAGGATTAGAGCTGCGACGCCACACTGGGGTCAATGCCATAGGCAGTTGAAAGAATATCGCGCGCTTGGGTAAGGTCAGCTGTAGAGACCTCAAAGTAGTTATCGCCAAGCAACGAAATAACCTGATCGTAGTCCGCGTCGCTGATGCGGTGGTTGGGGTTAAACTTAACGCCCTTGATGAAGCCTTCAGCCTCGCTCATGGCGTGGCTAATGACCGCTTGATCGTCGAGCGCACCCAAAGTGCTGTTGATGTAATGAATGCCAGTGGCAGCCAGCACCAACTCGACAGCTGAAATGGCAGACTGTGCTTGAGTCGCTACATCCTCGCCCTCGTTGAGATTAAAACGTCCATCAATGAAGGGCTTTATAAGGTCATTATTGGTGCCCAATAGACCATCGCGAGAGTTGCAATACTTGCCGACGCCAAAGAGGCCATCGGTGTTCGCCGGAAAATCTGTGGGCACACCAAGGTAGCCGAAAGCGAGGTCCCATTTTGCGGCATCTACGTTGTCGCCAGTCCCAATCAGCTGCACAATCTGATGCAAAAAGCAGGATCCGAACAGGCCTTTTTCGACCAGTTGTACATACTCTTTACCGTTACCATCAACCAAATAGCTGCCAGAACCGTCGTTTTTGGTCAAAATACCAGGTGTGCCGTTTTCAGCAACGTTGTTGTCACCAGAGATGCTAGCGTGAGTGGTCAAATAGCCTCTGTAGGTTTCGACTACGCTCGTATTTGTTGCACTAGCAATATCGTCGTTAAAAATGCTGAGCATGGTTTGCTCGTCCGAAACCTCTCCATTGTTGCCTTTCTTCAGCTCGGTGGTCAGTTCCGCAACTTTGTCGAGCCGTGTGGTGGCTTCTGCGTAGCTCACGCCATCAAAAGCAGAATAGCTATCAGGTGCCACTTTGTCTTCTTCGTCTTCGTCGTCACCGCAGGCGGTGAATACCAGCGCCATCGCCATCAGGGCCAGCAGCTGTAGTTTGATCAAGTTGTTTGTCAGTGTCATCAGTGTTTATTTAGATTAAAACCAGTTAAACGCAAAGGTATAGAGCTACACCCGCTCTACGCAAGAAAAATTTGGTTTTTGTTTTCGTGCAGCCTACTTGACTTCGGGGGCTTGCGGCTCAAAGGTCAGCACCTTTTCTTTGAAACTATCAGGCAGTGCCACCGAGCTGGAGCTTTCCATGTCGTAGCCCACCAGCACGGCCGTGGCATAGGCACAGGCCTGATAATCAGCCGCTGAAGCGTCCTCGAAGATCGTCCCCCGCTTCCCGACGATGTACTCCATCTTGAAGCTCTTGGTGCCGATCTGCGTCACGCGGCTTTTTAGAATGCAGCGGTCGGCGAGGTAGAGCGGCTGAATCCAGTCGCAGTTGGTGTTCGCGAGGATGATGTTCATCTCGCCGGCCTGCCCGCTCCAGCCCAGCACGCGGATCATGTAGTTGATGCGCGCCTGCTCGAAAAACGTGAGGTAGCGCGCGTTGTTCACGTGGCGCATGAGGTCGATGTCGCCAAAGCGCAGTTGGATTTCAGTTTCGAGCTTGAAGCGTTCGATGTTCTCGAGTTGGGGGTGCTTGGGCATGGGTTGGCGTTTAAGTCGGCTGGCCTATAGTTGGCTGCAAACTTGCGCAGATTTTCGCTCCCTTAAAAACGCTGCCATCAATAGGTGTTAATCGTACCACCCCCGCAAACGACCCGCAAGAGGCGGCCGAATGGCACCGCGAAAAGCTGTATTTTCTCGCCAAAGCGCTGCCTATGTCACTCTCCCCCCTCCAACGCCGTGGTCTGGAGTTCCTCGCCGAACTCGAAAGTATTGAGGCTAAAACGATCTTCGGACCGCAGGAAAAGCTGCCCAAGCTGCGCACGCTGCTCGAGCAGATTTGCAAAGACCGCAACCACCACCCGGGCACGCGCTACAACCTGTGCCTGGGGCTCAACACCATCAGCAAGCAGTACCGGCTGAGCAAAGACCTGCAAGACCGCCTGCACGAGCTGCGCATTGTGGCCAACAAGGTGCTGCACGGCAAGTATGACGCGACCGACGCGGAGGTGCAGAGCGGTATCCATGGCATTCGCGGGCTGCTCGCGAACGTGTACCAGGCGTATCGCAAAGACCTGCACTTGGTAATCGAGCCCGAAGAAATCCCGGCATCCGCCCCTGAAACCACGCCTGAGCCCACTCCCACAGCTGCACCCGAAGAAGCGCCGCCGCCGCGCGTGAAAGTCGAGTTCGAGCTACAGGAAGCCGACCTCGCGCTGCTGCCGGCGATTATGCTGCAAGTGGACACCGAGGCGCATACGCTTCAGGTGCAGCTCGCCGACGACCCGACGCAGGGCACTTGGCAGGTGCGCTATTTTGAGCCGGGGCTGTCGGAGGTGTTCAAGTGTGCGGGTAACTATTTGCAGGCCATGCTTGAGTACTATGACCGCGAGCAGACGGGCGTGGCCATCAACCTGGTGGATGTGCGCGTGGATGAAGGGGTGCTGGTGCCGCGCATGGTGGTGCTGGAGCCGGACTATCTGGTGGATGTCACGGCGATTTCCGAGCGCTTCGATTTCAACGCGACTTACCCTGAAACAGAGCTGTTTAACACGCTGGCGCCCGA
>CAZTEZ010000325.1:3145-3831 GCA_964611815.1 uncultured Bacteroidia bacterium
ACGCTGAAGCACCGCCAGCTCGGGACGCTCGCCAACTGGCTGTTCGATGAGCTCGTCGCCCGACGCAACGACCCGGCGGCACTGCAGGCCTTCGTGGCGGCCCACCCCAAGCTGCTGTTCAAGCAGTTTCCGTTGGCGCTGACGTATTTGATGGCCGACGCACCGCGCCCAGAAATGGAGCAGCTTATCGCGCAGTTTCGCATTCAGGTGGATACGATGATCGCCGTACAGCAATCGCAGTACGAAAACGTGGGCGACACGAAAGACGAGCGCTTCTGGCTGAACTTGACGCATGCATTTGTGGAGCCGGCGTTTCTGTCGCCGAAGTATGGCATCCAGGGCCGACTGGATTTGATGACGGGTCAGTTTCGCCAGACCGACGGCAAGCAGGAGCGCGAACTGGAGGTCATCGAACTGAAAAGCGGGCGCCCGCCCCACAACCCGTTTGCTGCACGCGAGAGCCACGCCGCCCAGGCGACGCTCTATCAGCTGCTTTTGGACAACAAATACCCGCAGGTGCCTGCCTCCCAGCCACGGCATAACGTTCGGGCGCGCATTTTTTACAGCAAGGCCCAGCCCGAGCAGGCCATTCGGATGGTGAAAACGGACACCGACCGCGAAGCGCAGGCCATCGACACGCGCAACCGGTTGTTGGCGACGCGCTTGCTGCTGAGTGTCGCTGAGCC
>CAZTEZ010000326.1:0-3791 GCA_964611815.1 uncultured Bacteroidia bacterium
GAGTTCGTCATCGGCATGGCCCACCGCGGGCGTCTGAACGTGCTGACGTCGATTTTGCGCAAAGAGCCGGACAGCGTTTTCGGTGAGTTCAAAGACAAAGGCATTGCAAACAAGACGTTCGACGGCGACGTGAAATATCACCTCGCTCACTCGTCGGATCCCATGCTCGAGAACGGCAAGACCGTGCACCTGAGCTTATTGCCCAACCCCTCGCACCTGGAGGCCATCGACCCGATTGTTGGCGGCACCGTGCGTGCTAAAATGGAAACCGCCTACGACGGCGACAGCTCGAAAATTTGCCCGATTCTCGTCCACGGCGACGCCGCTTTGGCGGGCCAAGGGGTGGTGTACGAAGTCATCCAGATGTCGCGCCTGCGTGGCTACGGCGTGGGTGGCACGGTGCATTACGTCATCAACAATCAGCTGGGCTTCACGACCGAACCCGAGGACGGTCGCACGAGCACATACTGCACGTCAGTCGCGATGGTCACGCTCAGCCCGGTCTTCCACGTCAACGGCGACGACCCCGAGGGGCTGTACTATGTCTCGAAGCTCGCGATGGAATTCCGCCAGCGCTTCAAGCGCGACGTGTTCATCGACCTGATGTGCTTCCGCAAATACGGCCACAACGAAGGCGATGAGCCGCGTTTCACGCAGCCCGTGATGTACGCCGCCATCGACAAGCACAAGAGCGTCTCGGATGTCTATCTCAACCAGCTGCTGGAAGAGAATACAATACAGAAGTCGTTCGTGGAATTACTGAAGAAAAAGCGCAAGGAATATCTGGATAAAGAGCTCGACCAAGCCGTAGAGCGCGACTACAAAGACGTGCTCGAAAAAGCACCGACACGCTTTTGGGAGGGCCTGAAGTTCTATGATATCTACACCGTAGAAAAGAACCCCTCAACCGGTTGGGAGCTCGAGAAGCTGAAAGATATCTCAAAAAAACTGACGCAACTACCTGAAGGCTTCGAGTCCCATCGCAATATCGAGCGCCTGATGAAAATGCGCTACGAGATGGTGTTCGAAGACAACGCCCTTGATTGGGGTATGGGCGAGCACCTGGCCTACGCCACTTTGCTGGTCGAAGGTTTTCCGGTGCGCCTTTCGGGCCAAGATGTCGAGCGCGGCACATTCTCGCACCGCCATTCAGTTTTGCACAATCAGAAAGACAATGACCTGTATGTGCCGCTTAATCAGCTCGATGACAAGCAGGCGGAATATAAAGCCTTTAACTCGCTGCTTTCGGAGTACGCAGTTCTTGGTTTTGAGGTCGGCTACTCATGGGCTACACCTAACGCGTTGACGATTTGGGAAGCACAGTTCGGCGATTTCGTCAATGGCGCACAAATCGTCATCGACCAGTTCATCACCTCTGGCCACACCAAATGGCAGCGTATGCTCGGCCTCGTGATGCTGCTCCCCCACGGCTACGAAGGCCAGGGCCCCGAGCACTCCAGCGCCCGTCCTGAGCGCTTCTTGAACCTCGCCGCGCGCAACAACATTTTCGTTACGAACATCACTACGCCGGCCAACTTCTTCCACGCGCTGCGCCGTCAGCTGCACGTCGATACGCGGCGGCCTCTTATCGTGTTTACGCCAAAGTCGTTGTTGCGCTCATCAGAGGCACTCTCTCCGCTCGAAGATTTTGGCCCTGACACAGGGTTCCAGGAGATTCTGGACGATGCCAACGCCGATGCTAAGAAAGTCAAGCGCATCGTGCTTTGCACCGGCAAAGTCGGCTACGACCTGCTGCGCAATCGCGACGCGCATAAGAAGAGCGATACGGCCATCATCCGTGTTGAGCAGCTGTATCCGTCGCCGGCGGGGCAGATTCTCGAGCTCGTGAAAAAGAAGTACAAGAAAGCCGACACCTTCGTTTGGGCGCAAGAAGAGCCCGAAAACATGGGGTATTGGTATTTTGTGAACGCTACGTACGATGGCATTGAATTTTCCGAGTGCGTTTCGCGTAAACCTACTGGAAGTCCGGCTACTGGTTCGCCCTCCCAACACAAAACCCAGCAGGCCTACATCGTAAAAAAAGCGCTTGACCTGAGCCCCGAAGCCGAAGTAAAAGTCTAAATTTGGGGCAATCTACCTCCACACCCAACACACACTATGGCGTTTGAAGTTACTGTCCCCAGCCCCGGTGAATCCATTTCGGAAGTCATCATTGATTCTTGGTTGAAAGAAGACGGCGATTTTGTGGAGGCCGATGAGCCCATCGCCGAAATACAATCTGACAAAGCCATGCTGACACTTTACGCTGAAAAAGCGGGCAAGCTCAGCATCAAAGTGGAAGCCGGCGAGGAAGTGGCAGTCGGCGCCGTTGTGGCCGTGATTGACACCGACGCAGAAGGCGGCGGTTCGGACGATGGCGGTTCTGAAGACAAAGGTGAGGAGAGCAGCGACAGCAAAGCGGCTGCCACCTCTTCGGCCAAAGCTGAGTCGAAACCTGACGAGGACGATGGCGAGGAAGACGGCGCGGCCGCCGGTCAGCCCTCTCCTGCGGCACGTCGCATTCTGGAGGACAACGATATCTCATCTGATGATGTGAAGGGCACCGGTCGCGGTGGCCGGATCACGAAAGAAGACGCCCAAAAAGCCGTGGAGGCTAAGAAGTCGGGCAAGTCTTCGGGCAAAAGCGAAGCTAAAACACCGCAAGCTTCAGCACCTCAAAAGCCTGAACTCGATGTTCAAGCGCCAAAGTCAGGTGGCACGCGCGAGCAGCGCCGCAAAAAGATGACCTCCCTACGCCGCACTTTGGCCAAGCGTTTGGTCAGTGTCAAAAACGACACCGCGATGCTGACGACCTTCCAGGAGATCGACATGTCGGCTGTCATCAACACGCGCAAGAAGTACAAGCAGAAGTTCGAAGACAAGCACGGCATCCGCCTGGGCTTCATGGGCTTCTTCACGAAAGCCGTCGCCAACGCGCTGATGGAATTCACGGAGGTAAACGCCTACATCGACGGCAACGAGATCGTCTACAACGACTACGTCGACATGGGCATCGCTGTGAGCAGTGACCGCGGCCTGATGGTGCCTGTCATTCGCAACGCGGAAAGCCTCACCCTGTTCCAAATCGAAAGCGAAGTCTCTCGCCTGGCCGGCCGTGCACGCGACGGCAAGATCTCGCTCGACGAGATGACCGGCGGTACGTACACCATCACCAACGGTGGGGTGTTTGGCTCACTGATGTCAACGCCGTTCCTCAATCCGCCGCAGAGCGCCATCCTCGGTATGCACCGCACGGAAGAGCGCCCGGTCGTCGTCAACGGCGAAATCGTCATCCGCCCGATGATGTACCTCGCCATGAGCTACGACCACCGCATCATCGACGGCAAGGAATCCGTGACCTTCCTCTACAAAGTGAAAGAGTACCTGGAAGACCCGGTGCGCATGCTGCTGGAGGTGTAAGATTCTTGAACCTCGATTTTCAGGATTGGAGGCAAGATTTTCAGGATTAAAATGAAAGAAGCATTCAGCCAATGCGCTTGAATCCTTTTCTTTTTGGGAACAGTGGAATCTTGAAAATCCTGCCCCAATCCTCAACATCCCGGTTCTAGACCGAAAAGCAGAACCGCGAGCCCTGCCCAAGTGTGCTCTCAACCGTAATGTCGCCGCCATGCGCCTGAATGATGCGTTGTGCGATGGCCAGCCCCAAGCCGCTGCCACCTGTTTCGCGGGCGCGGGCGTCGTCTGTGCGGTAGAAGCGGTTGAACAGCTTCGGCAGGTGCTCGGGTGCGATGCCTGGCCCGGTGTCCGTCACGCAGCACGCGAACGGCTCA
>CAZTEZ010000327.1:0-3788 GCA_964611815.1 uncultured Bacteroidia bacterium
ACTGCTCGAATAGCCCCTGAAACAGTGGGTGATCCAGCTCAGCCTCAGCGAATTGCCGTGGGCGTTCGTAGAGTTCTTTATCGTCAAAACGCCCTGCCTGCAAGCTGCTATACAACGCATTCAGGTCGCTCTGTTTCGTCTTGTCGCCAGGCAGCAAAACCAGTCCGCCGCCTTCACCGACATACTGCGCCAAGCGCTCGCGTGCACCGGAGGTGATCGACTGCACGCCGCTGAGCACCACCGCTTCGTATTCACCAAGCTGGCTGTTGCCGAACTCGGCTTCCGAGATGAAAGTTGGCTTGTAGCTTTTCAGCAGTTTTTCGTAAAAAAGCCGAACGTACTGCTGCTTCTCCGGGCCCTCTACGACCAGTAGCTTTTGGTTTTCAGGGATGTAGAGCGAGAAGAAGCGTTCGTTGTCGAACTCCGCCTCCGGGTCGGCAATCGTGATTTTACCCGCCTGCCAGCCGCCTTTTTGGGGTGTAAAGCTGATTTCCGTTTGCGTGCTGCCACTGGCTTCCAGCGCTTCAACAGTACCAATGGACACCTCGCGCCCGTCAACACTCACCCGCAGACTGACATCCTCAAGGCCCTGGCTGCCAGCGTTATTAAGCGTCAGTTGCAGTGTGATGGGCTCGCCGGGCTCCAGCACGGCGGTCTGTAGCTTCACGTCCGAGACATACAGGTTGCCGCTCGGCTGCTCCCCCACCGGCAGGAGGTACATGTTCAGGCTGCCAGGCAATTGGAAGCTCGCCGACAGGCTGTCGTTCAGTACCGTGCTTTGCTGAAAATCAGAGAGAAAATACACCTGGCGGGTCGTGTGCTGCGCTTCGGTGAAAAGCAGGTCGGCGCTCTTGGCGAGTTGCTGCAACGAGAGCGCGTTGGTGGCGTAGTTGATATCCGAGAGACTTTCGATGGCGAGTTCGCGGGTCGTGAAGCTGACGTTGTACTGCAAGTCGGCGGTCGTCTGCACCTGAAACTCGTCGGTTTCGGGGTGGGCTTTCAGGATTTCCTCGCCCAGCAGCCGTGCTTGCTGCAGGAGCGTGCCCTTGGGGTCGGCGGTCGACATACTCTCAGAGTTGTCGATGACGAGCACCACCGAGCGGTTCTGTTTCAGCACCACGCCCTCGCTTTCAGGGATCACCGGGTTAGCAAAGCAGAAAACGAGCGCCAGTACCGCCAGTATCCGCGCCGCCAACAGCAGCCACTGCTTGAGCTTCAGCCGCCGCACGACGGTCTGGTTCACACTGCGCACGAAGGCCAGGTTGCTGAACAGCACTTGCCGCGGCTTGCGGAAGTTGAACAGGTGCACGATGATCGGCACGGCGATGGCCAAGCTGGCCCAGAGTACGAGTGGATTCAGGAATACCAAAGTGTGCGGCGTTCAGTTTCGGCAGCCTTGCACACTTAGCGCGCTTGGCTGCGGGACGTGAAGTTAACGAAAACGCAACGCATGGCGTATATCTTCAGCAGTTGCCTTTTTTAGTAGATTAGCCCTCCAAATAAACTTTGCTCTGTTCGAATCATGGCCGACTACACCACCGTCCGCGAAGAAGCCCTGAAAGTGCTGCAGGCACAGGAGATCACTGAATCGCGCCTCAAAACGCTGTGCAAGTTCCTGCACGAAATCCTGCCCGATTACGACTGGGTGGGCTTTTACTGGAACCACCCCGAAAAGCCCCGCACGCTCAAACTTGGTGCCTTTGCCGGGGCCCCTACTGAACATGTCGAGATCCCGTTTGGGAAAGGCATTTGTGGCCAGGTCGCAGAATCGAATGAGTTTTACATCACAGGCGACGTGACCAAAGAGGCGAACTACATTGCCTGCAGCGTCGAAACGCGATCTGAGATCGTGTACCCCATCCGCCGCAATGGCACGTTCATCGGCCAATTGGATATCGACTCCCACACGCCTGATGCGTTCGATCAGCAGGACGTCGAGCTTCTGGAGGCTGTTTGCGCGTACATCGGCGACAATTACCTGCCGTTTGAGGACGAGGACTGATGCCCGCTTGTCATCCTGAGCGGAGCTTGCGGAGCCGAAGGATCTAATCGTAAAGCTGTGTGCTGTAACAATAAGATGCTTCGACAAGCTCAGCATGACACTCTTAAAGGTCATGCGGCGGCTGTATAAACTCAAGCCGAGGGTTCACCCGTTTAATCAAATCCAGTTTCTTTTTCCGGCTCCATCCTTTAATCTACTTTTCGCGCAAAATGCCATCTCCTGCAAATTGATAGGTCTCATAGTACAACAGATAATAGCATTAGTATCTCGTAGCAAAGTGCTTTGGGTTACCTCGTCCTTCGTAGTGTTCTTGTAGCCGACGGACGAGCGTATTGGTAAAACCCGTGTAAAGCACGCGCTTCGAAATATCGCTCGTGATATAGACATGATACTGCCTCATTCCTTCAACTCCACATCCTCCTCGTAGTAGTTCAGGTCTTTGCCGTAGGTCTCGTTCATCGTAAAGAGGCTGATGTATGCCAGCGCGAAGACGAGCCCGCCCACAATCAGCGCTGCATTGACCATCCCCAGGCCGGAATAACCGTCGGCGGTGGGTTCACCGCGAAAGAGGGCGAAAAGCAGTATCCAAAGCGAGAGCATGCCACGCACGAAGTTGGGCACGGTGGTGGTGACCGTCGCGCGGATGTTGGTGCCGAATTGTTCGGCGGCATTCGTAACAAATACCGCCCAATAGCCGGTGCCGAAGCCCAGCAAGAAGCACACGACGTACACGTGGGTGGCGGTGGCACCCTCCAGCATCAAAAGGAAGTACATGCTGACGAGCAGGGTGGCCGTCATAAAAATGAGCACGGCTTTCTTGCGGCTCTTCACAATCTGGCTGAGCACCCCTGAACTGAAATCGCCAATCGATAGGCCGACGTAGGTAATCATGATGACCCAGCCCGTCTCAGCGCGCAGGGTGGCTTGCACTTGCTCCGAGAGGCCGATTTCAGACGAAAACTCTTTCACGAACGCCACCAGAATGCCGACCACGAACCAGATGGGCGCGCCTACCAGAATGCTTTGCGCGTAGCGTTTGAAGCGGTCCCAGGATCGGAAGAGCATCAGGAAGTCGCCCTTTTTCAGGTCGCTTTCATCGCTCATTTTTGAGAAGAGGCCCGATTCGTATACACTGAAGCGCAGCACGAGCAAGATGAGCCCCAAACCGCCGCCGATGATGTAGGCCATGCGCCAGTCTTCGAAATTGGCAAAGCCCCACTCGATGCGCCCCACAAACCCGGCTGCCACTGCACCCAGAATGCCGAACGTGGCAATGATCGTCGTGCCGTAGCCCCGCGTTTCTTTGCTCATGAGCTCGCTCACGAGCGTCACGCCCGCGCCGAGTTCGCCCGCCAGACCCACGCCTGCGATGAAGCGCAGCAGCGCATAGGAGTTCACGTCATCCACGAAAGCGTTGGCGATGTTGGCAATGGAGTACGTCAGAATCGACCCGAAAAGCACCGACAGCCGCCCTTTTTTGTCACCGAGGATGCCCCAGAAGATGCCACCGATGAGCAGGCCGATCATCTGTACCTGCACCAGAAACTCGCCCTCGGTCTGCACCGCCTGGTCGCCCAGCCCCAAGCTTTCGAGGCTGGGGATGCGGATGATGAGAAACAGCAGCAGGTCGTAGATATCGACGAAATAGCCCAGCGCCGCCACGATGATGGCGAACACAATCTGGCGTTTGGGCTGGCTAACGGAAGCAGAATCGCTCATAGGCAGATGGCGTCCAAAGCCAGCCGACAGGCTCATGCAGAGTTTGATGACATCGACAAAGGTCCGC
>CAZTEZ010000328.1:0-3780 GCA_964611815.1 uncultured Bacteroidia bacterium
TGCGAGAGAAGAAAGCAGACAGGTGGGGCTTGTAGGGGGTCTTGTCATTCGAGAAGCGCACATCCCGCGAGATGCGGAAGGCGATTTTGTGTGGTTTCTGGGGCGCATACTTTTTATCGTAGCGCATGATGGCCGCCTGCATTGCATTCAGAAACACCTTGAACGGCTCTTTGACGTGATTTTCGTAGCGCTTGCGGTTCTCGTCGAACCAGGGCTTGTGGTTGTTCGCACGCAAATCGCTCAGGAATTGCAGCGCTTCGGGTTCAAAGTAGCGCTTTTTGAGATCGTCGAGTTCAGGCATTTTCATGCCTTCAAGTTAAGACTTTGCAGCGTTAATCTGCTTGGCCACGATTTGAAGTGCGCTCTCGAAATCGCAGGGGTTGTAATCGAGCTCAGTCTGTGCCTTCAGGATGATGAAGCCGGTTTTGGGTGGGCGCTTGGCGGCCTGCCCGAGCGAGGCGCTGTCGGTGCGCGAGATGAGCGAGCGGTCGAGCTTGAAATGGTCGGCTACACGCACAGCTATATCGTAGACCGACATGATTTCGGGTCCCGAGATGTGATAGACACCGGTTTTGCCGCGAAACATAATCGCGATCACGCCATCAGCGAGGTCTTCCGCCAACGTCGGCGAGCGAAACTGGTCGTCCACCACCGCGATGGGCTTGCCTTGCTCAAGCGAGCCCTTGGCCCACAGCACAATGTTCGAGCGCGACATATCGGCCACCACCCCAAACACCAGCACCGTGCGCACGATAGCTGCACGTGCACCACTCTTTTCGATGATCTTTTCAGCTTTCAGCTTGCTGTGGCCGTAGACGCTTAAAGGCGCAGGGGTTGCGTCTTCGGCATAGGGCCCGTCCTCGCCATCGAAAATAAAGTCGGTGGAGAGGTGAATTAGCTGGGTGTCGTGCTGCTTGCACAGGCCCGCAATCGAATGCACGGCTTTGACATTCACGGCCTCGCACTGCTCGGTGTCCTGTTCGCAGGCATCAACTTGTGTCATGGCCGCACAGTTAATCAGCACATCGGGCTCATATTTGTCGAAGAGCTGGCTCAGGGCATCGAAGTCCGTCAGGTCGACGCGCTCGTAAATGTAACCGTCTTTGTGTGGATAGCGGTTCTCACCACGGGCACAGGCCACCAACCGGAGTGCACGCCGATCGCGCAGTTTGTCCAACAATTTTTGCCCGAGCAGGCCGTTGCTGCCAGTTACGATCACAGTTTGCATGCGGCTAAAATAAGCATCTAAGCCTTTCATCTCCCCTTTCAAGCTGTCTTCTTATGTATGATTGATTTACGACTGCCGCATGCTTACCCAAACAGGTTGCACAAAAACCAGTGTGAATATCATCGTGATTACAATGGTTTTTTGGAACATTCTTTGTGGTAGTATCAGTACCCCACTCTGCTGCACGATTGACTCACCCCAAAGCAGCATGCTTATGTCCCCACGTCTACGCTTCTATACACTCTTGTTCTTCATCGCCGGCCTGCTTTCAGGCTGCACCAACTACGTGCAAGTTTTCGAAACCGAGCCTCTGCCCCACGCAGCGCCCGTGCCCTACGAAAACGACGCGCTGCGGGTCGAGCTCAACTTTTGGGAGCACCACGGCGGTATGGCCCTGAAAATCACGAACGTAAGCGACCAGCCAATTTACCCCAACTGGAACACCTCCGCGTACACGCTTGGCAAGACGATTCATGGCTACCCTGCGCAACATCGACTACCGGGCATGATACCGCCAGGGGAGACGGTCGTCGTCAACGAGTTCGTGTTGTGGATGGGCAACATCCTGCCGTACATCAGCAACATGCCCATGGAGAAGCGCAAGATCGCGCAGTACAACCGCAAAACCTGGTCTGCCAACTTTACCCGCAACAGCACGCCCCAAACCTTCGGCCACCTGCTGACCTATTGCCTGACCCCCGACTGCGACGAGCCCTTCACGATCGAGCACGAGTTTTTCATCTCGAAAGTCGTGCAATTGCGCGCGAGTGACTTCCGCGTGCTCTCGAACCTGACCGAAAAGGGGTATCAGTTGTCGGTTAAGCTGCAACAGCCCAACCAGTTTTATGTGTACCAACTGACGCCCGAGCAACGCGCCGCCCGGGCAGAAGCAGGCATGGATATCGCACTTGGCTTGCTGATGCTGGCAGGTGAAATTGCTGCCGCCGCCAGCGATGCCAATGCTGCGGGCGATAACGACGACAACAATAACTCGAGCAGCACAGGCTGCTCCAGCAGCGGGCGCTCAAGCGGTGCCAGCAAAAGCCGGCCCAATCGGTCGAATTCGCCCGTACGGGTGAACCAGGGCCGCAGCCGAACAGTAGCCGACTGACTGCCTGCCAGTTATCCCTCAACTTCTGGGATAAGAATGCTTGATTTGCGTAGATTGAAGGCAAGAGCTTTCAATTGACTGCCAAATGCGCCTTCGTTTGCTTTTGATGCTGGTTTGCTTGGTGCTCGCCCTGAGCGGTTGCAAGAATTATGTGCAAGTATTCGAGACCAGCCCGATGCCCGGCACGCGCATGCCCTTTGGCGACCGCAACGTGCAGCTGGACTACGACTTTTGGCAGCATCGCGGGCTGATGCGTGTGACAGTCACAAACATCTCTGATCAAGTGATTTACCCGAATTGGGAAAAGACCGGCTACCTGCGCGGGACGGCCATGGGAGACTATAAGCTCGTCGATGATCTGCCCGCTGTTTTGCACCCCGGCGAAAGCTACTTGCTGGAAGAATATGCGCTTTGGACAACGGGCTTGATACCTGAAATGGAGGAGCAGTCGGCACAAACCCTGACACCTACCACCACGCCCCGTGAGGTGTTTGTGAAAGACTACGTCCCCAGTTTTTCGCCCCGACAGTTCGGCCATGTGTTCTCGTATTGTCTGTATGAAGACTGCGAAGACCTCATTAGCCACGAGCATCAGTTTTACATTTCGCGGGTGAAGCAACTGCGCGAGAAAGACTACGCGTATTTTATCGCACTGGTCGACGCGGGTTTATCTCCGCCTATCGATCTGGTGTACACCGACCAGTTTTACGTTTACAAGCACCGCCCTGGTGAGCGCGGCGATAGGTTCCTGGATGGGCTTACTGTCGCTCTGGACATCCTTTCGATTTTGATGGACATCGCCGCTGTGGCCAGTGATGTTCGCAATGTGGCGACGGGCAACGATGGCAACGACTCCTGGCACAGACCCTCCAGTGCCTCGCCACGCTACAACCAGGGGCGCAGCCGGACGGTGTCCGATTAAGCGCCCTCAATTTCGACCGTAAAGCGCTGCTGCTGCTGGTTTTTGTGTAGCTTAAAGCATGCTTTTTCGGGTTTCATCCTCCAGACTGTATTCTCTGGGCTTGCTGCTGACCGCACTACTGCTCAGTGGTTGTGGCGATTATGTGCAGGTGTTCTCAACGAAACCCGCTGCCGGTTCCAAGGGCTAATACGTCGAAAACCGCGATTTGCGGCTAAGCTATAACTTCTGGCACCACCGTGGCGGCATGCAGCTGGTCATCGAAAACACGACGAATCAGCCGATTTACCCGCTTTGGCAGCGATCGGTGTTTACGCTGAACGAGCAGGTGTATGGCTACGAAAACCCCGATGCACTCCCGGGGGTGATTCCGCCGGGTAAAATCATCAGCGTCAACGACTTTTACATCTGGACAGAGGAAGAGCTGCTACCAGGCGTGCGCAACGGCGAGCTGGTCGTCAATCGCGACGACATCTTCGCGCGGCGACAATGGGAGAAGACTTACACAGCAGACAACTCGCC
>CAZTEZ010000329.1:0-280 GCA_964611815.1 uncultured Bacteroidia bacterium
CGGTGTGCTGCTCTTCGGTCAGGTGCGCCAACGCCAGGCCTACGACCGAAATGGCGACGAACTCAGCGAGCTGCCGCAGTTGGGCACCCAATCGCTCGGTCTAAGCGCTTTCTGGCAGCCGGGCAAGACTACCAGCCTGGACTTGAACGCCGGCTTGCTTTCCGAAAACCGTCGCGGCGGTGTCATGGACTTCGAACGCGCCGAACACCAGACCGAGGCAGCTGAGAGCATCGCCGGCAATTCGATCTACTACGACTTGCGCTTCACGCAGCAACTCAGC
>CAZTEZ010000329.1:290-3771 GCA_964611815.1 uncultured Bacteroidia bacterium
CGGGCTTCGATGCCGATGCGTATGGCCATACCGAAGAAGACAACCTGAACGCGGGTGCCAGCCTCAGCCGACGCGCATTCGACGATCGCCTGCTAGTGCTCGTCGGCGCCGACGCGCGCTACCATGATGTAATTGATGAATACCCCGGCTATGACCGACTGCTTGAACAGGAGGCCTGGTTGGCGGGCGGCTTTTTACAAACGAATTACGCCCTCACGGATTGGCTGACCATAGATGCTGGTATGCGCGCGGATTATCACAACCTGCTGGAGCGCGTGGTGGCCAACCCGCGTGTGGGGCTCAGTGGCAAGGCCGGGCAGTGGGGGTATCGGGTGAATTATGCCCAGGGCTATCGCCCGCCCGTCGCTGCCAACGAGGCGCTGCACATGGCCATGGTCGGCGGCGAACTGCGGCAGGTCGTGCTCGGCGATGCGCTGGATGCAGAGCGCTCACAGTCGCTCACCGGCGGGTTGTCGCGATCCATTAAATGGAAGGGCGGGCAGCTACTCGCCAAGCTGGATGGCTTTTACACGACTTTGGAGAACACCTTTGTATACGAGCCGCTGGCGGGTGTTGACGACGGCCTCACGTTCGAGATGCGCAACGGTGGCGATTCGCGCGTGATGGGCGCAACGCTGGAGCTGGAGCTGCAACAGGCGTGGTTCAACCTGCGCAGCGGCTGGACGTATCAGCAAACCCGTCTGGATGAGCCCGCGCAATGGAGCGACATGCTGGAGGGCGACGACGCGACAACCGACGAGTACCTGCGCACGCCCGACTGGTACGGCTATTTCATCGCCACCGCCCAGCCGACCCAAGCCTTGCAATTGACGGCCGAGGCGAACTTTACGGGCAGCATGTTCGCACCGCATTACGGCGTGCCGCTCGAAGATGCGCAGGCTTATCTGATGGAGGTGCCGCAGTCGGATTACGCGCTGGAGACGATCACGAACGGCACCATCCGCACCGATGCGCTCACCAGCACGCCCGTGTTCGCCGAGCTCGGCCTGCATGCAGCCTACACCTTTGAACTAAAAGGCCAACTGCAGCTTACGCTGAAGGCCGGTGGACGCAAACTGCTCGATAGCTACCAAAATGACTTCGACGCGGGCCCTCTGCGCGATGCCGGCTACCTCTATGGCCCGCTCCAGCCGCGCATGTTCTATGGTGGGTTTTCGCTGACTTACTAGAGCGTCACTCGCTGAAAGAATTAACTGCCAAAGACCTTGCTGAGGTCTCCGCCCCAGCGCGGATGCAGTTTCAAGCTGCCCGTAAACGACAAAAGCCTCTCGAAAAGAGAGGCTTTTTGTGCTGGTGGCGCCCGCACCTGGACTCGAACCAGGGGCCTATTGATTAACAGTCAACCGCTCTAACCAACTGAGCTATGCGGGCTTCGTATGTCAAACTTTCACGCAGGCTTAAAGTGGGGTTCTAGCTCCAGCTGGAGCCGTTTGTGAAAGGGATAGCAAAAGTAGGTGTTTCCGATTTTTAATGCAATCTTTGCGCAGACATTTTCTCGAACAAATAACTGCAACATGAGTCTACTGATCGTAGGATCAATGGCTTTCGACGCTATTGAAACACCTTTTGGCAAAACCGACAAAATCATTGGCGGCGCCGGCACGTATATCTGCTATTCCGCTTCTTACTTCGTCGACCAAAGTCACGCCGTGTCTGTCGTTGGTGGCGATTTCCCGAAAGAAACCCTCAAAGACTTGAATGACCGCGGTGTGAACACCGAGGGCGTTGAGGTGAAAGAAGACGAGAAATCGTTTTTCTGGAGTGGCAAATACCACAATGACATGAACGCGCGTGACACGCTCGTGACGGAGCTGAACGTGCTTGAGAACTTCGAGCCCAAAGTACCTGACGCTGCGAAGACTACCGATTATGTCATGCTCGGTAACCTTTCCCCCGACGTGCAGCGCGACGTCATCAATCAGATGAGCGAGCGCCCCAAACTGATCGCGCTCGATACGATGAACTTCTGGATGGATATCGCGCCCGACAGTCTCAAAGAGACGCTGAAGATGATTGATCTCTTGATCATCAACGACGAAGAGGCGCGTCAGCTTTCAGGGGAATATTCGCTCGTGAAGGCTGCCAAGGTGATTCGCGACATGGGGCCGAAGTATCTGATTATCAAGAAGGGCGAGCACGGTGCGCTGCTGTTTTTCGAAGACAAAGTCTTCTTCGCACCCGCGCTGCCGCTGGAGGAAGTCTTTGATCCGACTGGAGCTGGCGACGTATTCGCCGGTGGTGTGATGGGCTACTTGGCCAGTGCTGACGACCTCAGTTTCGAGGCCTTCAAGCGCTCGATCATCTACGGCTCGGCCATGGCCAGCTTCTGCGTCGAGAAATTCGGCACCGAGAACCTCGAAAAGCTGAGTGACGAGGCCATTCAGACCCGCGCAACGGCCTTCCTGAACCTCGTTCAGGTGGAGTTCGATGCGCTGACTTCGCTGTAAGCTAACGTCAGGTAAACGACAACAAAAGCCGCTGCTGAGTCATCAGCAGCGGCTTTTTTGTGTTCGCAATGTCTTTTGAAAAGCAGTTTTTGTCTAGAACGGCAGGTGTAGAAACATATTCAGCGAAAATACCTGCTTTTGGAAATACGCAGAGAGTAAGCTCGTCTGATAGCGAAGTGACATGCCCGTCGAACGGTGCTGGTAGATTGTCAGCTCGGCAAACGCCGTGAGCGCAAACTCTTGCCCGACGCGCTCTTGGTTCTGGAATGTCCAATGCGAGTCGAGCCCGAAACCGCCCCCAAAGCCGAGCCAGCGACGCGAATCGGCGTAGGCACCCGCGCCGTATTTCAAACTGGCGAAAACCGGCACCGCAATATGAAACTGGTCGCGCAGGCGGATGCTAATGGCAGAGTACGCGCCCGTTTCAGCGCCGATGGCGGTTTGTGCCAGCGGTTTGTAGATGGGCAAATAAGCACTGACGGCCCAGTGGATTGCAGGCTCTGGCGGTAGCAGCTTGGCGTTGCGGTACTGTATGTCCGTGTATCCGGTCATGCAGTTGATGTTCATGCTGTTCAGCAGAAACTCGGGCTCGTCTTCAGGCACCGGCTCTCCCGGCGTGTAGTACGCGTCAATCTGCGCCTGTGCCGAAGGGGCGAGTGCCAACCAGCTGAGAAAAAACAAACCAAGCAGGGTGCGCATGTGTTTGAATATCGTGAAAGAATGGGCACAAAAAAAGCCCGCAAAAGCGGGCTTGAAGTTTTTTCTCCTGATGGAGGCTTACATGCCAGCGTCGTCGCCAGCTTCTTCAGTGCCTTCAGCGTCGCCGCCTTCAGCTTCTTCGCCTTCAGCGTCTTCAGAAGCCGCGTCATCAGCAGCTGCGTCATCAGCAGCAGCGTCGTCAGTGCCTTCGGCGGCAGCCGGATCTTCAACAGCAGCGTCATCGCCAGCGGCATCGCCACCTTTGTCACCACAAGCAGTCATAGTGAAAGACACCATGCCAGCCATCATCAGGA
>CAZTEZ010000330.1:0-3763 GCA_964611815.1 uncultured Bacteroidia bacterium
CCGTCGCGGGCAAGCCGGTCGATGTTCGGGGTTTCAACCATACCGCCGTAGCAGCCGATGTTCGACCAGCCCATGTCGTCGACCAGGATGAGGACCACATGGGGTCGCTCGGACCGCAGTGCCGTTGCAAGAAAAAGAAAGAAAATAAGGAAGATGGAAGTTCTCATAATTTTAGGGTCATCATATAACTGATAGGAAATTGCTTTTTGGGGCGTCAGCCCCGGAGGTGGGGGTTAAACAGGATATTCATTTTCTCCTGCTGTGCGGAGGCCCCAAGGCTGAACAAGCAGACCGACAGGAGCGCGAAAAAGAGACGTGGTGATATTGTATTCATATTTGCTTAGCGTTACGTTAAAGTTATTTCTTCAAGCGAGGGTGGTTGCTGCTAGGGCCTTGATAATTGTAGCGGAACCAGTCGATGTCGATGTAGCCCAACTTGTCATCGGTTGATGGATTCCAGGTGAAGAAGCCGGGGCGGTCACCTCGCCAGTTGCCAAAGCTCAACGGGAATTCTGGCCCTAAGCGTATCCACTCGACACCGTCGTGGCTGTATTCAAAATTCGCTACAGGTCCGTCGTTGTGCGTTCGCAACCAGATCTCATTGTGCTTGATTGTGGGGCCGTATTGGCGATTGCCATTACGCTCGAAGAACAAGGTGCGTACGCTGTCTTTGTCTGCTCTTACGCCGAGCAATGCAAAGTTGCCAGAGTGGCGGCAGAAGCCCGCTACCTGGCCCGATGTCATGCCTGAAAGGTCGATCTTGCAGGTAGCAACGCCCACGCTAGAGCCCATCAACCGCTGTGAAATCGTATTCGGAGCACCCCAGAAATCTTTTTGCTTGTTAACTGGTTTCGAGGCATACAAGCGCAAGAAGCCGGGGCGTTCGGTCAGTGACCAGCGATCATCGCGTGGGTTGTGGTTCCACTGCCACTGGTGACCGAGTTTGGGCGAATCAAAATTATCATTTGTTACGGGTGCCTTAACAGTGTGGCCTTTGACGGGCTTTGGAATGGCTGTGTGGATGGTGTTGCCAATGCCGTTATTGTCCGGGTCGTGTGGAATGGTAGGCCAATCGTCCTTCCACTTCACGGGGACGAGCCCCTGCATGCGCCCCTGATAGGATGTCGCATTGCTTACGCCCGCCTTTTGGGCCTGGAAATCTCGGTGTTGGACGTATTGGTGGGAGAGCCACCACGAGTCATTGGGCGCTTGTAAGAGTGCGCCCTGACAGACACTACGGTACTCGCCCGGGGCCATTTCCATGATGACTTTTCGCTCATAGGGGCCATAGATGTTATTGCTGCGCAGGGCGATTTGCTTGCGGTCGCCGTCACGCCACTCTGCCATGAAGATGTAATACGTGTTGTCGATTTTGTAGATTTTCGCCGCTTCGGCACCGGGGCCGTAATAGACGGGAACACCGTTGTCTTCAAGCTTCATGCCATCCCAAGAGAGCTTGTAGAGTCGGTTCTCATAGCCCGCCTTTCGGCCTTTCGTGCTTTCACTGTCGCGGTAGCGAAACCTGTTTGCAATGAGGTAGCCCTGCTTCGTTTCTTCGTCCCAATAAACGGCCGGATCGTCGGTTTTTGTCCAATCGGCGAGTTGCTTCGCGGGCGTCCAAGGGCCTTCAAATTTCTCAGCCGTGGAGACATAAAGCCCGCAATGGAAGTCGATGAAGTAGCAGTACCATTGGCCTTCGTGGTAGGCGAGGTCGCCCGCCCAGACCCCGTAGCGGTAACCATCCATCTGTTTCCAGTCGTAGCGCGGGTGCCAGTCAAGCTTTTCGAAGACGTGCCCTGCGAGTTCCCAATTGACGAGGTCTTTGGAAGTCAACAGCGTCATCCCCGGCGCGTAGTGGATGGTCGAGGTCATCATGTAAAAGGTATCACCGACGCGCTCGATATCCACATCCGGGTAATCTGCGTTTAAGATGGGGTTAATGTAGGTGCCGTCGCTCTGGTCACCCCAGCAATCTCTCCGGTAGAAATCTTCTGCAGCCAGCGCATGTGCTATAATGAATACAAAGCAAAGTGATTGTAAGAAGTATTTCATTGCATCGATGTTGTACAAAAATGCCTGTTAGCGTTTAAAGTGCTCACCTTCACGTGCGGCACGCCATTCTTTTACTGTGTCAATGGCCTTGCCGGGGTCGCCTTGTTCAGTCATCCAGGCATCGAGTTCTGCGGCGAGATTTTTCTTGAGCTGTGAATAACTTGGATCGTCTGCGAGATTGTTCATATTGTAGGGATCTTTGATATTGTTGTAGAGCCCCTCGGCAGAACGCAACATGTAGCGGTTGACGAGTTCTTCCGCGCCCGATTGACTGCGCCCTGGCCCAGTGTTTGCCAACCAGGATGCCCAGTAATTATGCCAGCGGGACTCACTATCCCAGCGGGACTCACCCATGAGATGCTTCTCTATGTAGAGCTGGCCAGGAGTGAGATTACGAACGTAGTGGTGTGTGCCGTCGGATACGCTGCGGATAGGGTAGGGGGGGCCTTCGGGGGTGTTGTTGTGCATCAGGTAAACAAAATCACGGTGCTTGTCGGAAATGCCCTCTAGTACCGGCAGGAAGCTTGTTCCGTCAAAGGCTTCTTTCTTGGCTGTTCCGCCTGCGGCTTCGATGAGCGTCGGCAGGACGTCGCAATACTGGATGAGCGCGTCGGTGCGTTTCCCTTCGGCAACCTTACCAGGCCAGCGAACGATGAAGCCGGTGTGAACGCCAGTGTTCCAGTTTGTCCACTTGTTGCCTGGGAACTGTGAGCCTTGCTCTGAGGTAAAGATGACGAGGGTGTGGTCACTGTGTCCGGTGGTCTCGATCGCATTGAGTGTCTTTCCGACTTGCTCGTCGAGGACTTCGATTTCGGCTAGGTAGGCTGCGAAATCCTTGCGGGTTTCTTTTGTGTCGGCGAGATTTGGTGGTAGTTTGAGCTTCTTAAGGTTAAAGTACTTGGGGTTGCCGACAGTCCACGGCGCGTGTGGTGATGTCAACCCGACGACGAGGCAAAAGGGCTGCGAGGGATCGCGTGTCATGAATTCTTTCATGCCCTTGTCGTTAAACTTTGCCGTAAGGGAGGCGCCCTTACTTTCGACACCAGCAATGTCTTCGAACTCGAACACGCCGCCCTTGCCGCTAACGTGCTTCTTTCCTGTCAAGCCGACGCGGTAGCCAAGTTTTGGCAGGTAATGGGTGATACTTCTGGTACCCGTTCGTGCGGCGGAGTGGTTCCAGCACGCACCGTTGCGTGCGGGGTATAGGCCGGTGTAAAGCTCCGTGCGACAAGGGTTGCACATGGCGATGGAAAGGTAGGCACGATTGAATGTGATCCCCGAAGCGGCTAGTTGGTCTATATTCGGCGTTTTTACATTATGACCGCCATAGAGCGAGAGGTCGTTGTAGGTGCAGTCGTCGCCAATAATAATGACAATATTCGGCTTTTGGGCGCTGGCTAAGCATGCGAGTGGTAGCGCCATCAGGATGGTGAGCGTGAGTGCAAAGGCTTTCATTTATGTGAAGAGAAAATGATGTGAAGAAAGGATGCGGGAGGCTCCATCTGCTGAGCCTCCCGCATGTGAGTTAGAGGTTCCTCGAAAAGGTCTGATGCCAAATTTCCCCATTTGAGATCATTTTTGTATTGGCGTACGAAAAAGGCCGCATATCGTTGACGGTGAGAGAGTTAAAATATGCCAGACGATACGCGCCCCGTTCAATAATTTTGAATTTCCCACCGAAGACAAGCTCTTTCCGGACCCGATATCCACG
>CAZTEZ010000331.1:0-3754 GCA_964611815.1 uncultured Bacteroidia bacterium
AGTTCCGGGTTGGCAAAGTGGCCGTCGCCGCGCAGGATGATGTGCGTGTCTGGCCAAGCCGCCCGCAGCCGCTTGAGTACCCGCTTGAGGATCATCGCGTTCTCCGCACCGGTGGGGCGCTTGCCGGGGCGCAACACCGCGGTGATGAACTTCCCGGAGAGGCCCTCAAAGAGAAACAGCGGCAGATAGCAGTGGTTGCCGTAGTGATGGTTGTAGAAGGCAAACTCCTGCTGACCATGAGTGGCATCTTCCGAGTGGTCCATGTCCAGCACGATGACCTGCGGCGGTGTGGCGTAGCTGGCAATGAAGATATCGACGAAGGCACAGGCCATGCGATAGAGGTCGCGGCGGGTGGCGGCGTGCTCCAAGCGCGAGAACGTCGGTGCACTGGCCAGATCCATCGCCGTGTCGAGCGGTCGCTGTTCCAGACCGAGCTTGAACAGCGCGTCGGTGCGCAGCGCATTGGCGTCGTTGCCATCGGCGTAGCCGCAGGCAATCTGATAAATGCGCTGCGCCATCAACGTGCGCATGGAGTGGGTGACGTAGCTGGGATGCCGGCGATCATCGAACGCCGCGCTCAACCGCTCGCTCAAGCCAATGTTGCGATCGACCTCGCGCAGGATCAACGGGCCGAAGTCCGACGACAGGGTCCCGCCCTCAAAGTCCGCGCGCACGCTCAGGCCGGCGACTGGGGGGAAACGCAGCTGCTCTGGGGTAGACTGGGACATTGGCGACCTCGTTTGGCTTCGACGAAGCGTTATTAGCGTAGCGCCCATTATATCAATGGGTTGAACGACGGTCGCCTACTTTTATGAATAATCCGGGCTAGTACCCTGTTTCAAATAATACTTCTGCTCGCAACCGACCGCCAGGGCCACGTTGCTAGCACCGGGACAAGGCTGGCGTAACTTAAGCTGAACTCACTTGACTTGCACAACGACCGTCACGCCCTGCCGGGGCGCCCTGCCTCAAAACTGGAAGTACATAAATGGCGCCGTACCGCTGGATAATGCGACCAAGCCATATACGGTTACGACTATCACAATGGCTTGGGCTGGCGCCGACAGTTGGCAAAACGCTTGCACCCAGCGATCGCCCCACGAAATGGGCGTGTAGTGAAGAACGACAGCAGCAACAAGGACACTCAGCCCAACGGGTCCAAGCGGAAGCGCCGTGTTCGTGAAGTTGGTCATTGCCGCAAGATAACCCCATACCGCGTCCAGTGTGCCACCGCGAAAAAGCACGCGAAGCAACGCGACGATATTGAAAATAATGAATACCTGCCAGATAAGCCGAAATCCACGGTACTCGATCGGCTGTAGCCCGAGTGCTTTGCGACGATTAAAGCGCCAACGTTCGATCGCGACTAACGTTCCGTGACACAACCCGTATAACACAAAGTTCCATCCTGCACCATGCCATATCCCGATCGCAACAAAAGTGACCAACAGATTGAAGTAGACATTACCTCTTCTCGATCCGCCGAGACCGTAAAACAAGTAGTCCCGAAAGAAAGACGACATTGAGATATGCCAGCGCTGCCAGAAGTTGCCGATACTGGTTGCAAGGTACGGACGATTGAAATTGATCGGCAGGTCGTAGCCGAGCGTCCTCGCAACGCCTCGCGCGATGTCCGTATATCCAGAAAAATCCATATACACCTGATAGCTATAGGCGTAGAGCGCGATCAACAAGAACATCGGCGAGAACTCCCCGGGGTTAGCGAAAGCAGGATCGACGATATGGAAACCCAACACGTCGGCAATCGCAATTTTCTTTATGAATCCTCGAAGTATCAACGCGATACCCGTTTCGATGGGTTTTTCATTCCGCTCGCAATAGTCTTCACGAAGTTGCGGAAGGAAATAAGACGCCCTTACGATCGGCCCCGCGACCAGCTGCGGAAAGAAGGCGACGAAAAGCGCAAAATCGCGAAGACTGTCGATTGGCTTGGTACGTCCCTGATGGATATCGAGCACGTAACTGATGCTCTGGAAGGTGTAAAAAGAAATGCCTACCGGCAGCAACACGTTGAGTAATCCGATATGCTCACCAACCCCGACGGTTACCAATAATTCGTTAAAGCTTTCGATGAAAAAGTTCGCATACTTGAAGTATCCGAGGATGCCTAGGCTTGTTGCCAGCGATAACGTGAGCCAAATCGCTTTCGCCCGCATGCTTTGCGCAGCGTAAATTCTTGGGCCGAGTGTAAAGTTGATTAACGTTATGGTCAGGATGAGCCCTGCGAAACGCCAGTCCCACGACATATAGAAGTAGTAGCTCGCGATCAACAGGAAGTCTTTCTTGAGGCCGGGACGATGCTGCAAGCCGCCGCGCGCCACAACTAGTACAACAAGAAAAAACACCAAGAAGTTGAATGATTGGAAGGCCATTAAACTAGAATTCCGGTTAGTGAGAGTCATGCTCGGAAAATTCGGGCCACATGTTTTTTGCTGCATTTCTGACGCGCTTGCTGGTTACACTCCTTTTCGCTTCGCATGGTAGAGACTTTTGCTTATGCCAGGTCTCAGTCGATTAAATTCCTCTTGTTGATACAGGGAACCAGATACGCATGAGACGTTCAGTGATCAGATCGGCAGCCCGGTCGGTTCCTGCGGTACTAAAGTGCGTGGCATCGCCGAAATTCTCGGCCCCGCCAAGGAGAGTATCCTGCAGATTGAAGAACGCGAGTCCAGCAGATATGGCCGTCTGACGGAGAATGTCGTTATGCGTATCGTAGACTTGGTGCAGTGTTTCCGTGGTGAAACATGGATTGTAGTAACGCGCGGTTTCGGAAAGTCGCTCCTGCTCCATTAGCGGCATGTCCGCGCGAAACGAACGCGCATTGCCGACGACCATCACTGAGCGATGCGTCGCAGCAAGCGTATTCATCAATTGAGCCGCCTGTTCGCGGTATCGGGCATCATCGATCTGTGTTATGTCAAGCGTTGTGCTGCTCGGGGCACGACTGGTGCGCAACCATACGGTGTTCTTCGTCAGTAGCTCGATGGACAGGAGCCATTTTGGCAACGTCAATCGAGGGATTTGACGGGCTTCCGGCACGGCTTCAACGGCATTGCGACAGTATGTCGAGATATCGGTAAAGCCAGGGTATAAGACATAGTAGTCGACGTCGAGACGCGCGAGCAGGCGGTTAATCATTGCTGCTTGTTGACGAAGAGAATAACCAGGAATCCCAGCATTGATGACCCTTATTTTCATCTCTGGAAGTCGTCGTTGCAGGTAATGTTGAAGGCGAGATGGCAAAGTGTCTGCATTGTTCTTGGTGTAAGCACCCATTACTGTCGACGCACCCACGACTGCGATACGTATCTCACCGTCAGGCGCCGGTGTCAGAATCTCATTGTCGCGGAGGCCATACCGATTCGTTTGGATGATCGCCTCAGTTCCTTCGATAAGGCTTTCGGCGCGCAATAATTTGAGACCGGTCTCGGGGTCGTTGACGTACGTTGATTCCGCCGTCGCAACGTTGAAGATACTCTGGCCATATCGAATTTGTGCGCGTATCTGCAGACTCACTTCGATCACCAGAAATATCGCGCAGGCGAGAAACAAGGATCGACCGATTTTCGAAGAATAGACGTCAAGCATGACAGATGTACCAGGGAATTTGCGTGAGAGGGCAGCGGACTGCGTCAGCGTTCCTGAGCCGAGGTTGAGACACAACTTTACGGCATACGCCCCTGTAGCGCATCCAATTCCGCCCAGGTCAGGGCCTGACACATCGCGACCT
>CAZTEZ010000332.1:0-3736 GCA_964611815.1 uncultured Bacteroidia bacterium
TTGCCCGCGGTTGTGCTGCTTTTCCATGAGCAGAAACATGCGGTGGAGGCCCCATAGGGCATCGCCGTAGCGCGCCTGGTAGTAGCTCAGGGGTTTCAGCAGTCGCAAGACAGCGACGCCGCATTCGTGTTTGATGTGCTCGGACACGGGTGGATGGTTAAACAGCGCGGGTTGGTTGCGAAGTTACGGGTTTTGGGGGGAAGCACGCGTAGACGGGTGCAGTGTAGCTGAGGTTGACCTTAAAAACGGCGATTTTTGAGGTTTGCTCGGAATCCGGCATTAAAACTAGGGTGGGCTTTGGGGGTAGACATTAAAAACGGCGGATTTTAAGGTTTACTCGAAATCCGACCTTAAAACATGCTGCCTGCGAAGGGCGCACCTTAAAATCGGCGGTTTTTAGGGTTTGGTGTGTTGGCACACATCACCATTAGTGTCTGTAAATGTAGCAAACACTAAAATCTGTGTTTTTTAGTGTTTGCTCCTTAATCAGGTGTTAACGGGAGTGTCGCACCTGGTCGATACCGGTATTTATGCAGATGTAACGGCGCGCAACTACCTCAACGCGTTAGCTGCGAAACGCATCGTAGAAAAACGCGTCATTAGCGGCAAACACTACTACCTCAACCTCGAGCTCTATACGATTTTGGGCGACTAATTACGACCGTTAAAGTATCCACGGCCATTAAGGTTTTCGCCTGAAGGTGTCTTAAGTTGCCATAAATAAATGCCATTTGGTAGCATTGGGAGGCTTATGAAGGTCTCGCCATTTTGCATGGTTGTGCGGTGTACAAGTTTTTGCCCCATGGTATTGAAAACTATTACTTGAGTTTGTTCAGGAGCATATACCGAAAGGCCATGATTTTTGAAGAAAGCTTGAATCGGTAATTGGGCGTTCGTTCCGGAAACTTCCATAACACGTGAATAGTGAACTGTGCCATCAAAATCATTTTGTGACAATCTATAAAAAAGACGGGTGTCTGGGGTTGAACCATCAACGAAACGGTACTCCTGTAAGTTATTAGTAGTTCCGACTGCCGATACGAAACCTACTGGAAAATATTGTACTTTGAGGGTATCATCTAGGTTTGGATTTGCGCGTTCTACCCAAAAACCTTCAGTATTTTCCTCCTTCAACGTTTGCCAATTGATTATTACGTCACCATCTTTTCCACGTTCAGCACTAAGCTCGCCCCACATCACCGGAAGTGGTACGATACATTCAACCTCAACATCATCCATAAAGTAAGTTTCAGTATTGGCTTGATTTCGAAAAGTGGCTCGAACTGTAAAAGTAGAAGCAGTTGAAACGTCCACAGTGGCACTAAGTGTCTGTGTAGGAATAGTATTGTCATCACAAATGGTATTTGTAGTCGTAAAACCACCACCATCAACATTGTGTGCAACCCTAAAAATGTCTGCACCAGTACCTGTGCATTCAAAATCACTACTACCGCCACCAATTTTCAAACTATATGTAAGTTCTTCACAAGCACTTACATCGATTGAACGAGTGAACCAAAAACTTTCAACATCAATGTCTGTGGCGCGCCAACTGCCGCCAATTTCTCCCCATTGATCTGGGCCGGAACTTTCCCATTCGTTTAATTGGGAAGTCCAATTACCACCAGCATCATTCAAAGCACCGGTAACTGTACCTGTTTGACTACCGCTAAAAGTCTCTGTGTACAAAATTTGTGCGGTTAGACAAGTAGCTGACAACAAGGAAACTAGAATTACAATAAACAGTGTTTTTGATTCCATAGGAGAAATTTTACTACTATATAGTCAACTCACATTAACTTAATGTTAGGTTAAAATTTATATTTATTTATTGGTGTAGTTGGAAGCACTAGAGACAAGAAACTCAAAACGCCTCACACAGCGATAGATAGAACCCCATATTGCTATCGCACCCAACGCCAGAGTCCATGCGGACGTTGATATCGTTGCGGCGATCGATTTTGAAGCGCACGCCACCGCCGGCGGTGGGCTTTAGGGTGTTGAGGCGCACATCAGAACTGGGGCCAAAGACTTCGCCCACGCCCGCCCAAGCGGCTAAACCGAGCCGCCAATACACATCAACACGGTACTCGATTTGGGCACAAGAGTGGCACACATCGCGAAACCGACCGATATAATACGCCCGCATATCGCGGCTGCTGCCCATCAGCGGCATCTACCGAAAGGGTGGCTCGCCAGACAAGGCGTGCACTACCTGCTCGATGACCTCGACACTCTCAGACGTACCTTTTTGCTATTCGCTAATGAGGCGGATGCCCCTGTGGCGCAGGATTTTGTTTTCGTCTCGGTATTGTTCCGGGAAGCAGGGCAAAAGATTGATCTCGGTGGTTGCGTTGGGTTTCAGCAGCCCGAAATCTAGTATCAGGTAGCTGGTCGTGAAGCCCTTGACGAGCGGCTCTTTCAGTTCGATTCTGGCCAACAGCGCCGGCTTAGATTGGGGTACAAACGCGATCTCGTAGCCGCCCTGCCAGTAGTGCAGCGGCTCGTAGGTGTCAGCGTCATCGCCGAAGGCGAAGTTGGTTTGCTCTTCGTGTGCGTAGTGCGCCTCGGCGTATTGTACGGGCAGGGTGTCGCCGTTGTACGTCAGGGTGAGGGCGCCGTAGGGCGCCGGTCGGTTGAAGTAGCCGTCGCCGTCTTTGTCGGTGGCCACTTTGTCGGGTGCGGTTTGGGGGTGTGCCAACTTGGGCCAGGCGCACAATAAAAGCAAGAGTGTAACCGATAGGCGTGGAACAGAAAGTGCGCGGTAAGTCATCTTGTGCAGAATTTGTCAGATTGAAAAAATAGTGCAGAATCCTCTGGGGCTTGCAAATGAGCATTTGGGTTTTCTAAACACGAAGACGTGCTTCATTCAGCATCGCAAAAGCCAAAATACTTATTATGCTTAACTTCCTGCCAATGGCACACAAGCCAAAACTGACGATGCCCAAGCACAGACGAAGCTCATTAACAGACGATGTCCAAGCCTGATTACCAACAACAACTGACCAAAGCTGTCGAGCAGATCGAAACCACCTCCGGCATCGAACTCGTGGTGGCCATCGTGCCGCGCGTCAGCACCCACTTCACGCGCTCGCTGGGCATCGGCATCACGCTCTCGATGCTCACGCTCACGGTGCTGATGTTCATGCCGCTGGTGGTGCCTTATTGGGAGATCTACCTCGCGACCATCGCTGCCTTTGTGCTGCCCTTTGGGCTTCTCGAGCTGATTCCGCCGCTCAAACGCCTGGTGAACAGCAAGAAGCATTTGGCAAAGCTGGTGGAGCTGCACGCCAGGGCGACTTTCCAGAAAAACCACCTCACCGAAACCAGCGGCCGTACGGGCTGCCTGGTGTACCTCGCCGAGTTCGAGCAAGTCGCCTGTGTTGTGGGCGACATCGGCATCGAGAGCGAGCTGAGCAAAGCCGAGCTCGCCGACCTGCAGGCCCGCTTCACCGAGACGCTGAAGGCCAGCGACACAGAAGCGGCCCTGCTGCAGGTGCTCGACCAACTCCGCCCTTTCTTCGATCGGCACTTCCCGCCTCGCGACCCCAACTTCAACGAACTACCTGATTATCTGGAGGTTGAATAACTGATTCTTTTCCATGCGCTACCTGATACTCCTGCTTCGCATTCTCGCCATCGCCCTGCCAGCTTTGGCGGTGCTGTTTTTCCCCGAACTGCTGGACGCCCGCCCTGGTGGCGGTGGCGGCTTTTCAGGTGGAGGCGGCGGTGGTGG
>CAZTEZ010000333.1:0-3710 GCA_964611815.1 uncultured Bacteroidia bacterium
CAGGCGCAGCTTCAGGCGGTCGCCCATTGTGTAGCCGATTTTGTCGATGCGCACGGGGTGCCAGCAGGTGCCCAGCTCCACCCGGCGGTCGATGGGCGTGTTCAGCACCTTTTCGGTGTAGTACTTCACCTCGGCTTCATACTCCATTTTGAGCAGGCGCTGCAACTCGACGATCTCGTCGAGCGCGTCTTTGAACTTGGGTTTGGCGGATTGCATTCAGCAGGTTAAGGTTGCAGGCGGGCGAAGCGTTCGCGGAACAATTCCATAAATTCTTGTTGCCGGGTGTGGCTAACAAAGCTTGTGGTCACCGTGGATTCGAAAGTAGTCAAGCGTCTGTTAACCAGGGTCAAAAAGCGGTCCATGACACCGGTGAGGTTAAATTTTTCTTCGAACACCAAAAAGTCTTTACGCCTCAGTCTGTTCTTTTTGCCGTTCAACGTCAGGGCTAATTCCTCGTGCTTCATGAATAAACCTGAAGGGACAAGGTCATAAGCGGGCGAAAGCACGATCTTATTCAAATCATCCGTCACCAACATGAAATTCTTGAGGTGCATATCCTCGTTGCCCGTCAAAAAGCAAAACAAGATCAGTTGGTAATACCTGGACAACTCGAGTGGCGTGCAGTATTCGAGTATGGCTTTGGCGATCTTCTCATGCGACGAACGGTACTTGTCTTCGCTATGCACTTCTAAAATTTGGGCGAAATCCTCGACATGTATCCGCGTGCCATCAGACGTGCGATCAAATCGCCTAGTAAGATAACATAGCTCACCCGATTCGGAACGTACCAGCCCAGATGGTGCCGTTTGCAGGCTCAGGACTTGAGACAACTGCATACAAAGCGCTTCCAGTGCTGGCAATTCGGGGTATTCTTCAACGGGTACTTTGAGGATAAACTCGGTTTTCCCCTCGCTGAAAAGCAACATTCTGATGTCATTTTTCTTGCTGATTGCAGCCGACAGCTTCTTTTGTGCTCCAGTTACCGCCAAATGGCGATCGACTTGCTCTCTGGCAATGTGCTCTTGGTCTGCAAGATTGATGTTCACCAGTGGCGGTGGCCAGGTGCCAAACAAAGCTTTACCCGCCTTAGGGTCGTATTCAAAAGCAGAATCTGCGGGCAGGGTTTTATATGTGATCAAACAACGCTTCATTCGGGTTTTACACTGACAGCACCAATCGTGTCTTCTCCAACAGCTAAAAGCAAACTCAGACGATCTTTTGCTGAGAGGTTAAAGACCTCGGTACTGACTTGAAGTAGCCAGCCTTCTGGTATCAGGTTATCGAAAAAAGCATGCAGCTTATTGTCTTGATAAGCTTCTGCTTGCAATGACATTTTTAGAGAGATGGGGTGCCCTCCAGCCTCCAGATAAGCCTGGTCGTACTGGAACCAGTAGCCGTCTTCATCAGACCACAGTCGCCCAGCAAACACCTCTTTGTAAAAGACTTTGCCAGATCGGAAAGCATTCTCCTTGTTCATTATTCTTCGGTGGTCGTTTTGGTTAAGGGCACTGGTGCCAACTCAGCATTAAACAATCTAAGTACTTGATTGACTTTATCGGTTTGGAGCGAGGTTTTTCCTTGTTCCAGCTCACGCAAAAAACGCAACCCAACCCCCGCGTGCACCGCGCACTCCTCTTGCGTGAGCCCGGCCGCTTTGCGGTGCGTTTTGACAAACTCAGAGATACGGTTCACATCTTCTAAATTACACCCGTACGGGTATAAAACACCTCACCGGTGCGCGAATTGACCGAAATCATACCCGAGTTCACGTTCCTTGAATCCCCACTTTCCCCGCTGCCATAATGGCAGCCGCATACAATATTCCTTAACTTTGCAAGTTGCTATCACAAAACCCCTAACCGGGCGCACGATAGTCTTTTCGCACCTCCGAACCCCCGCCAACTATGGCACAGACCACCCAAAAAGTATTTTCGCCTTTCAAAGAAGGTCTAATTGATACGATCAGCGAGCAAGACCAGGGCACGGCCTACGCCGAGCAATCGACCGCGCTGGTGCCGCAGAAGCTAGCGTACATCGAGACCTACGGCTGCCAGATGAATTTCTCGGACACCGAGATCATCGCTAGCGTGTTGAAAGACAACCGCTATGGCTTCACGAATACGCCCGAGGACGCGAACCTGATTCTGATCAACACGTGTTCGATTCGTGAGAACGCTGAGCAGAAGGTGTGGAACCGCCTCGAGCACTGGAAGCACCTGAAAAAGCGCCGCCCTGATACACTCGTCGGCGTCATGGGCTGCATGGCCGAGCGCCTGAAAAGCAAGCTGATGGAGGAGAAGCAGTTCGTCGACCTCGTCGTGGGCCCGGATGCGTACCGTGAGCTGCCGAACCTCATCGCTGAGGTCGAGACCGGCCAGAAGGCGGTGAACGTGCTGCTCTCGCGCGAAGAGACCTACGCCGATATGGCGCCGATTCGCCTGAACACCAACGGTGTGAGCGCGTTTATTTCGATCATGCGCGGCTGCGATAACATGTGCTCGTTCTGCGTGGTGCCCTTCACCCGTGGGCGCGAACGCTCGCGCGACCCCAAGAGCATCGTTTACGAGGCGGAGGATCTTGTGCGCGATGGCTACCGCGAGGTGACGCTGCTGGGCCAGAACGTCGACTCGTACAACTACTCGGGCACGAACTTCGCCGAGCTGCTGGAAATGGTCGCGAAAGTCGACCCGCGCCTGCGCATCCGCTTCAGCACCAGCCACCCTAAAGACATGACCGATGAGGTGCTGGAAACCATGGCGAAGTACGACAACATCTGCAACTACATCCACTTGCCGGTGCAGAGCGGCAGCTCGCGCATCCTGCAGCTTATGCGCCGCGGCCACACCCGCGAGTGGTACCTGGATCGTATCGCGGCCATTCGTCGCATCATTCCGGACTGCGGCATCAGCACGGACATCATCTCGGGCTTCTGCAGCGAGACGGAAGAGGAGCACCAGGACACGCTCTCGCTGATGCAACAGGTCGGCTACGATCACGCGTTCATGTTCTACTACAGCGAGCGCCCCGGCACGCTCGCCGCCCGCAAACACGACGACGATGTGCCCCTGGAGACCAAGAAACGCCGCCTGCGCGAGATCATAGACCTCCAGAACCGCAACTCGCGAGAGAGCAACTTCCGCGACATCGGTAAAACATTTAAGGTGCTGATTGAGGGCAACTCCAAAAAGAGCGATGCCGACTACTGCGGCCGCAACGACCAGAATAAGATGATCGTCTTCCCGAAAAACGGCACCGCGCTGATGCCCGGCGATTACGCCACCGTGAAGGTGCACAAGGCGACGACTGCAACTTTAATTGGGGAGTTGGTATGATGATCGCGCCGAATCACATATATGCAACTGATTGCTTGGAGCTGTTGCCAAGGTTTGCTCCCGAAAGCATTGATTTGGTGGTCTGCGATGGACCATATGGGGTTACGAATCATGAATGGGATCGGATTGACAGCATACAAGATTATAATTTGATGCTCTTAGAGCACTTCAGCCGGGTATTAAAGCCGGGTGGCAGTCTCTATTTGTTTGGTAAAGAAAATGCCATCGACTTTATAGATTACCGCCCTTACTTGGATCTAAAGCGACGCATTATTTGGTACCAGCCCAGTCGGTTAGCGCAGGGTAGAAAAAATTACACGAACAACTGTAATGCCCCCCAAAATTTAGACAGCCCAATAAGAAAACCTGAGAACGAAA
>CAZTEZ010000334.1:0-3703 GCA_964611815.1 uncultured Bacteroidia bacterium
GCGCCCTGTTTGATTTGATGGTCTTCATCGGGGAACTTCCACAGCAGGACGCCGTCGTCCTCTTGGGGCCACTCGATGATTTCGATAAACTGACCTTTGATCCAATTCATTAAGCCCATAACTGTTAGATTTAACGGTGTGAGTAAAGGGTGAGGGTTGTTGCTTCATGAAACTAATAAAAAACGCCCAACGAAAACTTATTTTTTCGCCCGGCTAAGGTCTTTGAAGAGCGGGACCATCGAACAGGGTTCGCCGTACATTAGCTTGGCGACGTGGGGCATCAGTCGGCGCGTCACATCCACATACAGCGGTTCGGTGATGTTGCCGCAGCCTTTGATGACGATCTTGCCACCGGCGTATTGGCTCCAGTCGTGCTGGTCGAGTTCACGTTTAATGAGTTCGACTTCCAGCTCTTCGAGCGTGCCGAACATGACATAATCGGCGATGCCGCTGAGCTTGGTGGCGATCAGCATGAACGGCCAGGCCGGCACGATGGCATCGGTGCTGCAGGTCACGGCGACCTTCTGGCCTTCGTACTGCGTCCAGTCGACGCTATCAATCCAGTCGCGGAAATCTTGCTCCTTAAACATCAACTCTTTGTAGAGCTGATCTTTGATGTCGATCAGCGCACGCTCGCCGGTTGGGCGAAAGTCTTCGAGGTTGACAGTCACGAGGCCGCTTTTGGCTACGCGGTTGATAACGGGTGCTTCTTGGGTGCTCATAGCAGTTAATTTAGTACAAGTCCAGAGTATAACGTCATCGCGCTGGGCTTTGTGCCAAAATTTCTTAGTTCTACGTCTTAAGCCTGATTTGGTTACACGTTTTTGAAAGTATCCTTTCGAAATTCGATAGCAATTCTATTAAAAAATGTTAAACGGAGGACGTTTTTCGAAACCCCAACTGGCCTTCGGCGTAAGCAAACGCCGCAAAGCACATAACTCTGCTTTCAATCGCGTTGGTGTCCTCAGTCCTCAGACCCTTCGCTGCGCTCAGGAACGCACAAGCTGATGAAGAATCGATAGCGAAGCTCAGGCGTGCGGGCGATACTGCGCGATCAGCTCCTGGATCGTGCGGATCTTCGCGATTTCGGGGCAGTAGTCGTAGAGCATCTGGTGCTTGGCGAAATCTGCCATCAGGGCGTTCTCCAGAATCACGAAGGCCTCGTTGGAGCGACCGACGCGGAAGGCAATGGCAGCGTACAGATATGCCAACTCGACCGCTTTGGGTTGGGCTTGCAGGCCACGGGCGAGCATCTCGAGGGCTTTGTCCGTGCGGTTATCGTCGGCGAGCATTGTGGCCCAGTGGCGCATGGTCTCGACATCGCTGTCGTCGATTTCCAGCGCACGCTCGAGCGCTTCATAGGCCGAGACGATGTTGCCAACCAGGTACTCGCACTCGGCCAGGCCAAACCACGCATCAACCATGTCGCTGTTGCCTTCCACCGCCTTCTGGTACTGATGGATGGCCTCGTAATAGCGGTCTTCGGCTTCCAGCGTTGAGCCCATGCCAAAATACGCCTCGGGCAGGCCGGGGCAGTAGTTCGTGACTTTCGCGTAATAGAAGCGCGCGCGCTCGGTGTTGTTCAGCTCTTCATAGCACTCGGCGACGGCCATCAGGATGGCGGCATCGGCGGGATCGTAGTGCAGAGCCTCCAGCAAGACGTTCAGCGCCTCGCGGTACTGCCCGAGCATCATCATTGACGAGCCTTTGCCGAAGTGCGCTGAAAGAAATTCTTCTTCGACGACGATGGCGTAATCGTAGGCCTTGATGGCTTGCTCAAAGAGGCCGCTCTCGTAATACAGCACGCCCAAGTTGTACCAAGCGACGCTCGAGAACGGGTTGTCGTCGACGTATTTCTTGCAGTATTCAACCGCAGATGCAGTCTTGCCGAGCGCGTTGTAGCAGTAGATGATTTCGTAGAGCGGGTCGTCGAGCGGCTGTTCGTCGTACTTCAGGGCCAGCTCGAAGAACTTGATGGCCTCGTGATACTGGTCGTGCTGCTGGCAGACGCTACCGAGTTGGTAGTACATGTCGCCGTCGCGACCGACGAGATCACAGATCTCATCGATGAGTGCAAAGGCTTCGCGTTTGCGGCCGTTTTTGAACAAGATGCGCGTCTTTTGCAGCAAGAATGCCCGGTTGGCAGGGTCGAGGTAAATCGCCTGATTGATCTCGTGCTCTGAGCGGCGGTAGTGTCCGCGCTCGTAATCGAGGCAGGATTTCTTGAAGTAGAAGCCCGAGATGTGCGGAAAGCGGTCGATGGCGAAGCGCATCAGGCGCTCGGCCTTGTCGAGCTCGTTGGTGAAGCGGTAGTAGTCGAAGACCTCCTCGATGGTCGAGGGGTCCATGTAATAGTTCGGATTTTCACGCAGGCCCTGCTCAAACTCGCGGGCATATTGGCCGGGGTCGTTGTGATCTGAGTTGCCGAAGTCAAAGTTGCCGTCGTAGAAATTGTCCATAGGCTGGCTAGAGGCCGGTGATTGCTGTGTGTCTGCCATAGTCAACGGGCGAAATGCCGGGCTTTGCATACTGCGACCAGAATTTTTAAACGCTGGACTGCTACAGATGTCGTCTGGGCGGTTGCAGAAAGCGGGCTGCGCTGCTGATGTTTGGCTTCCTTCAAATGTAAGAAAAACGTGCCCGGTTTTTGCCCCCCCGAGTGGTGGCAATTATCCACGAAAAACGTGGCAGCATTTGGCTTGACATTTTCCGGAAAAACTGTAAGCAATCCGTGTTTGAGGGCGCTGTGAGGCTGTGGGTGTGGATAGCTCGCTGTCAAGGCGAGTTATGCACAGGGGTGCAGCAGGGTATCCACCGGCGAGGCAGCGGGCTTTGTGGGAAAGTGGATTCATCGGCGTGCACCAAGCTGCACGGCAAGGCGCTTTGGATCGGGAGAACATCCCCGGGTGCAGTGCGCTGCACGGCGATAGTTTTTTTGCCGGAAACGGTAGCGTTGATAGACATACTGCTGGTTTTCAGCACTTTCAGCCTTCAAGCCTAAAGGGCGAGTCTGCTGCTGCATCATGAGGCGCATTCTTATGATAGGCCAACCGGGCTGCAGGCTCACGACCGTCGCATGCTGGTTCAGCCAGGCTCTGCACCGCGGCTGGATGTACGTCCCGCCACCCGTGGCGAGCACCACCGGCCCCTGCTGTTGCAGCACCCGCATGAGTGCCAGGCGCTCAATGGCCCGGAAGCCAGGCTCCCCATATAAGTCGAAAAGTTTCGGAATTGACCTACCACTCAGCTGCACGCCAGTTTTGTCCAGGTCCACGAACCGCCAACCCATTCGCTGTGCAAGCCTTTGGCCCAGCGTCGTTTTGCCTGCTGCCATAAAGCCGACGAGCGCGATGATGCGCTTCTCGCTGCTCGATTCTGAATAAGATGCCTCGACCAAGCTCGGCATGACAGTTGGTAACAGACCGGCGGGTAGTGACACTTCTCAATCGCGGTCAAACTGCATGCGCATGCCACGCACGCCGGTGTTCACTTTGCCGTCGTCGTAGGCGATCTGGCCGTTGACCCAGGTCGTCAGCACACTCGACTTAAACGTGTGGCCCTCAAAGGGCGACCACCCGCATTTATAGAGGATGTTGTTCTTCGTCACCTCGTAGGGCTTGTCGAGGTCAACGAGAACAAGGTCGGCCCAGTAGCCTTCGCGGATGTAGCCGCGCTCGCGAATTTGGAAGCAGCGCGCCACAGC
>CAZTEZ010000335.1:0-3691 GCA_964611815.1 uncultured Bacteroidia bacterium
GGGCATCGACTACCTGAAAGACTCCGGCGTGCAAGTCATCGCCTGCGACGAGTACGGCGACACCCGCCTGTGGGAAGCCGAGCTGAGCGGCCCGCTCTGCTTGGTGGTGGGAGCCGAGGGCGAGGGCATCCCGAAAAAAATCCGTGCGGCGTGCAGCGGCAGCATCAACATCCCGATGGTCGGCGAAATTAATTCGCTGAACGTGTCGGTGGCTACGGGCATGGCGATGTACGAAATCCATCGCCAACGTACGAGTGCTGTCAGTTGATGCGCAAAGCTGTCATTCCGAGTCCATTCGACCTCGCTCAGGACAGGCCTGTCGAGGAATCTTATGCTGCTATCCGAGAGTGACATCGCGATTAGATTCCTCGACAGGCCTGTCCTGAGCGAGGTCGAATGGACTCGGAATGACAGACCTGGTCTGTACCTCGATGCAATTGAGTCGTTGTTCGCTGTGCTCATTTCACCAAATAATCCTGTAAATTGTAGCTATGCGCCTCAGATTATTCGCCGCCAGCCTGCTCGCCGGATTGCTCACGCTTTCGGCTTGCGATGTCATCAACCCCGATGAGCAGTTGCCCGCATATCTGGCGCTGCACTACCCCACGCTCGTGCAGCCCAACGGCGATACGATCACGACGGCCGGTGTCGATAACATCTGGCTGTTTCAGGGTGGCAACCTGCATGGCATCTTTCCGGTCCAGCCCGACGCGCCGACGGTCATCCCCACCACCGACCTCGAAACGACCGATTTCACGCTCGCCGGAGGGGTGTATTTAGCCGGCAACCCCGCGCAGTCGGTGCAGTATCCGTACTGGATTGCCGACACCGCCTTTCGTACGCTCACCGAACGCGACACCGTGCATTTTTACCCGCAGTTCGCCTACCGTGCGGATACCCTACTGGACTACCACCTGGCCGAGAGTTTTGAAAGCGGCAACCAGCTGGAGGCCTTCCCCGACGACCGCGGCGGCAACAACGAAGTGGCCTACCAAGTGCGGGCGGGTTCTGCGTTTGAGGGCGACCGCTATCTGGAGGTGCGCTTCTCGGAGTCGGATCGCGTGATGGAGCTCTACAACCCCGATGCATTCTTTCTGCCACGCACGGGCCGGGTGTTTGCGGAAATCGCGTACCGTGGCAACATCAAATTCGGCCTGAGCCTAATTCGCTGGGAAGCCGGCTCCGGGCCCAACGAAATCATTTACGTGCCCTTCCGCAGCTTTGCCACGGCCTCTATTCCAACACGGCCCTACGATACCGCTGCCTGGCAAAAGGTGTACTACGACCTCTCGGGCCTGATCGACCAGTCGCCCGGCAACTCGCCGCACCACCTCTATCTGCTGGCCATCTCAAACGGCACGCCCCGCAATCTGCAGTTCGACAGCGTGCGTATTCTTTCGTTTGAATAACCGCTGATGCTCACCGAGCTGATCATTCTCGCGCTGTTCGTCTGCCTGCCACTCACGGTTGTGCTCTTTATTCTGTTCGTGCGCGATCTGGTCAACTTTTTGCGCAAAAAGACGCGTCGGCAGCGCGGCACGGTCATCAAACTGGAGCATGCGCCTCCCAAGCCCGATGCCGAGCCTGCGCACTTTGCACTGGTGCAGCACCGCTTTCAGGACATGCCGCTCGAGACGATCGTGATTTTACCCCAGCGCCGCTGGAAAAAGCTGACCATTGGGCACAAACTGCGGTTTAGCATGGGCACCGAGTTTCCGTACGAAGTCTTCCCAAACTACTGGCGGCGGGTGGCGAAATACCTGCTGCTGTGGTTGGTCGTGTTGGCGGCCAGCGGTGGGGCCACAATCGGCACGCTCTGGCTGCTGGAGCAAAACAGCCCCGGCAGTTTCGCCACGCTGTTCTGAATCCGTAGCTTTGCCAGCCTGCGCATATCCGGCTTTTCGATGGTCCGCAACGCGACCCTGCTGCACTACCCCATTCAGCAGGCCATCGCCTCGGCGCTGCCGCTGGTCGATGAGTTTGTGGTGGCGGTGGGCAAGGGTGAGCCCGGCGACACGACCCGCGCGGAAATCGAGGCGCTGAACTCGCCCAAAATCAAGATCATCGACACCGAGTGGGACCTCGACGCCTTCCCCCGTGGGATGGAGAACGCCCACCAGACGGACATCGCCAAAAGCCACTGCACGGGCGATTGGCTGTTCTATCTGCAGGCCGATGAGGTGGTACACGAGGACGACCTGCCGATCATTCGGGCGCGCTGCCAAGAGCTGCTGGACGACCGTGAAGTAGAGGGCCTGCTGTTCAGCTACTTACACTTCTGGGGCGACTACGACCACGTGCAGCTCAACCACACGTTTTATCGCCAGGAGATACGCATCGTGCGCAACGATCCGGAGATACACAGCTGGAAATCGGCGCAGAGCTTCCGACGTATCCCGGCGTTCGACGGGAAAAGCTATCGGCAAAAGGACGGCACGCACAAGCTGAAAGTCGCCAAAGTGAATGCGCGGATTTTCCACTACGGCTGGGCACGCCCGCCGGACCTCATGCAGCGCAAACGCAAAGCCCTGGCAACCCTGCACCACGGTGCCGAAGACGTACAGCGGCGCTACGCTTCTGCCCCGAAGACGTTCGACTACGGCGCGATGCGACTGGCCTCTCGTTTCAATGGCACGCACCCAAAAGTGATGCAGCCGCTGATTGCAGAATTCGATTGGGCCGACCAGCTTGACTACAGCAAGCGCGCCACACTAAACCCTGAGCGCCACAAACACGAGCGCCTGAAATACCGCCTGCTGAGTTGGGTCGAGCGTACGTTCTTCGGGAATCGGCAGCTGTTTCGCTCGAACAATTGGGTGCGCCTGAAACGCTAGTATGTTTGTACTATACGCATTATACTAGTCACCGCTTCGCAGTAAATAGTTTAGGTCAAGCGTGCTAGATCTTAGCCCACGCTCCAGGCGTTTCAGAAAATGTTGCCGGGGCTTGGTCACGCCGAAACGAAAGGCGCGTATGGCTGCCGATTGCTCTGCTTCCGATTGCGCTTCGATGCCAGCGAAGAACTCGTCCAGTATGCGCAGCCCATGCTGGGGGTTCTGCCAGTAGTGATAGATCGCCGGGTGCAGGGTGTGGATGCGCACGCCCGCACGATGCAAGGTATACGACCAGGCGAGCTGCCCGAGGTTATGCTTTTTGAAAGCCGCATAGATGCGCTGGGTGAAGAGCGCATTGGGCAGGAGCAAATCCCGATGGCGCGCATGCAGTCCCAGCACACCGGAATTGTAGATCGGGATATCGCGCGGCAGCAACTCCGGCTGTTCGCCCTGCCAGACCACGGGCTGCTGACCAAAACGGGCGTACAGCTTTTTGGCCAGAATATCGCGTCGCTCATCCAGCCGGCCTTCCGCTTGTTCCATTACGACGGCTTTAGGGCCGATGTGCTTCAGTGGCGCCACCCAGGGGCCGGTCGCGAACATATCAGCGTCCATAAACACGGCTCGTTCGTAGCCTAAGTCGAAGATGCGCTCGAAGACGTGCACCTTCACGACGTGCTTGAAACCCGAAGCGCCGACCCACGCATCTATTTGCTCGCGGCTCAGATGGATAACCCGCACGCCACGCGCTTGCCAACGTTCGGGCTGATCAGTAACGACACCAAGTTCTACCCCTGCGGCTTCAAGTTCAGTGGCGGATGCCCAGGCTTTCAGCGAGCGCAACAGGTAGGTCGCAT
>CAZTEZ010000336.1:0-3667 GCA_964611815.1 uncultured Bacteroidia bacterium
CTCGATGACGGCCGGGTCGAGATGGACTCGAACAGGGTCGAAAATCTGATCCGCGCCGAAAATGTGATGATCGTCGACCTCGTGCGCAACGACCTGCACCGCTCGTGCAAAACCGATAGCGTTAAAGTGCCGCATCTATTTGAATTGCAGACTTTCCCGAAAGTGCACCACCTGGTGTCTACTGTGCAGGGCGAGCTGCGAGACGATGTCGATTCGCTAACAGCACTGCGCTATGCGTTCCCACCCGGGTCAATGACGGGTGCACCCAAAGTGAGCGCCATGCAGCTCATTAAGCGCTACGAGCGTGCTGCACGCGAGTTGTATGCGGGTAGCGTCGGCTACATTTCGCCTGAGGGCGACTACGACTTCAATGTCGTCATCCGGAGCTTCAGTTACGACGCGCAGCAGCGGCTGATTAGCTACAACATGGGCGGTGCCATCACCTGGGACAGCGACCCCGTCGCCGAGTACGACGAGACGCTGATTAAAGCGCGGGCCATCCGCCAACTGTTTGGCGAAGATGCCGTTCAGCTGGGCTGATAGCGGCAATAAATGGCATAAAAAAAGCCGACCCTGAGGCCGGCTTGATTTAGGATTGGGTAGCAGAGCGGCTTACTTCTCGCCGTTTTTGATGGCCTGGACTTCCATGCGGATGTCCTGAGCAAGGTCGCGAAGGTCTTTCATGCCTTTACGCACGCGCGTTCCAGCAGCCTTGTTGCCTTTTTCGTAAAACTTAGCGAAGTCTGCTTCTGTTTCTTCGAGCAGCGCCTTGATTTCGTCAAATCGGTTCTTATGTGCCATGTTGTTGTGAGTTTAAGTAATGTGAAGACCCTCTGGTTGATGGTCCGGTGGACTACACAATGGATTCAAGACCAAATATAAAAACATTTATCCTTCTCACAATGGAATGCTGATACATCAAAAACTGATACTGAGTGTTTACACTGCAAAAGTTACTCGTAATCAGCCCCTAAAGCCTATGAGCGTTACTTTACCAAAAAATACCTAAAGGCTTGTAAGGTAGTTGGTTGTGAAATTTGACTTGCACGAATTTTAAATTGACATACTGTAGCGTTAAGCCTTAATTGTTTCAGATGGTGTGATGGGCATTCTGCGTGCGTTTTGCCATAAAAATAGCGCAGGGCGTAGTGTTAAAACCCTTTAAATCTCCAAAAGCACCGAAATCCGTCGTTGGTTGCGCAGCGCTTGGTGGGTATCTTTGTCGGCGTGCAGCCGCTGCACCTGCAACTCAAACTTCACCTCTTATGGCCCGTTTGCTCTACTCACTGCTGTTTATGTGCTGCCTTTCACTGTTGGCCCAGCCGTTGCTGGCGCAGAGCAAAGGTGTCTTCCGCGGCATTGTAAAGGACGTGGAGGGCCAGCCCATGCCAGGGGCTACGGTCGTGATACCCAAGCTGCAAACAGGTGCGCTATCTGACGGTAATGGCCTCTTTACAATCAACGACATACCAGCCGGTTCTTACACCGTGAAAGCCTACGCGCCGGAAATGGACACGCTGAGCTACGAGCTCGAAATGCCCAAAGGCGGCAACGTGAAGGCCGATTTGATGCTGCGCCGACAGGTGGTGACGGATGTCGTGGAGATTGTGGGGCAACAGGCAGGTAAAATCGCGCGTAATAAAGTAGATGCGGGCATCACGAGCATCCAGGCGGAAGAAATCAACTACGTGCCAACCCTCGGCATGTCCGACCTCGGCGTTTATCTGCAGGTGCTGCCCGGCGTGGTGCACACCGGCGACCAGGGCGGTCAGCTGTTCGTGCGCGGCGGTACGCCCATCCAGAACCTCGTGCTCATGGACGGCGCGATCATCTACAACCCCTTCCACTCGATCGGCTTGTTCTCGATTTTCGACACTGATATCCTGCGCAACGTCGACGTCTACTCCGGCGGTTTCCCCGCTCGCTATGGCGGACGCATCAGCTCGGTGATGGACATTACGACGCGGGCGGGTAACTTCAAGCGCTTTTCCGGCAAAGTAGAAGCCACTTCGATTATGAGTGGCGCCACAGTAGAAGGCCCGCTCTGGAAGCCCGGCGAAGACGGCCTTGCTGGTGGCAGCTTCCTCTTCTCGGCGCGCCACGCGTATTTGGATGCCGTCAGCGAGTCGATTTACAGTTACGCTAATGACTCCGCCAACCTGCCCTTCGGCTTCACGGACCTTTACGGCAAATTCACGTTTGGCAATGGCGCGAGCAACGCCTCGCTCTTCGGCTACCACCAGCGCGACCAGGTCGATTACGGCTTTCCGTCGAGCGTTGCCTGGACACAGTCAGGCGGTGGGCTCAACTTCCAGTTCCTGCCAAACAACACGCGGATGATCCTGACGGGTGCGCTCGGGGTGTCGAACTTCCGCAACGAACTGCTGAACCCCGACGAGCGCTTCCCCCGCGAGAGCGGCATCACGGGCTTCAACGGCCGGTTGAACTTCGCCTACTCCATCGCTCAGGCCGATGAATTCAGCTACGGTATCCAGCTCAACGGTTTCTCGAACGACCTGACGATTACCAACTCACTGGGCCTGCAAACTGAAAACCAGGGCAGCAACACTGAGTTTGCCGGCTATTTCACGTACAAAAAGGCCTTTCAGCGCCAGGAGATGCAGCCTGATGGGAGCATTGAGTTCTTCACACGTGCGATCATCGAGCCCTCGGTGCGCATTCATTACTATAACGACCAGAACCAGGTGATGCTCGAGCCCCGCCTGCGCGCCAAGCTCAACTTCGACCGCGTGAGCTTCCAGGCCAGCGCCGGGCGTTATTCGCAGAACCTCATCACGGCCGTCTCAGACCGCGATGTCGTGCAGCTGTTCCAGGCCTATCTGGCCGCACCCAACCAAAGCGTGGCCAACCAGCAAATCGATGGGCACTTTTTGCAAGTCGCGACGCACCTCGTGGGCGGCGTGCAGGTCGAGCTGATTCCGGGCCTGAGCACCGAAGTCGAAGGCTGGTATAAAAACTTCGAGCAGGTGACGAACATCAACCGCCGCCGTCTCTTCCCGACCGACGCGCAATTCCTGATCGAAACCGGCCAGGCCTACGGGGTCGACTTCATCCTGAAATACCAGGTGCGCAAACTCTACTTGTATGCGACCTACGGCTGGGCGCGCGTCACCCGCGACGACGGCACGCAGACTTACAACCCGGTGTTCGACCGCCGCCACAACGTCAACTTTGTCGGCAACTACCGCATCGGCCAGCTGCGCGCCAAAGACGACGGCCGCCCCTTGAGCAGCAAGTGGGAGATCGGTACACGCTTCCAGCTTGGCAGTGGGTTCCCGTTCACGCAAACCCAGGGCTTCTTCGAGAAGCTGACCTTCGACAACTCCGACGCGGCCGACCTCATCTCGCAAAACGGCCAGCTGGGCATCCTGCTGAGCCAGGACCTCAACGGCGGCCGTCTGCCCTACTACCACCGTTTCGATGTGAGCTTCAAACGGCGCTTCCGCCTGGGCAACGCCATGGTGCTCGAGGGCAACATCAACGCCATCAACGTCTACAACCGCGCCAACATCTTCTACTTCGACCGCATCCGCTACGAGCGCGTCGACCAGCTGCCGGTCATGCCGACAGTCGGTGCTAGCCTGCGGTGGTAGAATTGCGTCCGCTTATGGGTTGAGGAAGAGCCCTCGTGGGTGGGGGTCAGATT
>CAZTEZ010000337.1:0-3662 GCA_964611815.1 uncultured Bacteroidia bacterium
CCCAGTGTGCCAGTGATGATGTCCACCCGACCGAGCACTCCGCAGTGTTCGATGCTGCCCTTGCCGTTCTCGCCCAGGAAGCCCGTGGCGTGGCAGTCATCGACCATCACTAAGGCATCGTATTTATCGGCCAGGTCACAGATTTTGTCCAGCTTGGCAATGTCACCGTCCATGGAAAACACGCCGTCAGTCACGATGATGCGGTTGCGTTGCTCCTGCGTCTCTTTCAGCGCCTGCTCTAGTGAAGCCATGTCTGAATGCGCATAGCGCTTCCTGACGGCCTTGCACAGCCGCACACCATCGATAATGCTCGCGTGGTTGAGTTGGTCCGAGATGATCGCATCCTCCGGCCCGAACAGCGGCTCAAACACACCGCCATTGGCATCGAAAGCGGCAGCGTAAAGAATGGAATCCTCTGTGTGCAGGAACTCCGCCAGCTTGCTCTCCAGCTCTTTGTGGATGTCCTGCGTACCGCAAATGAAGCGCACGGATGATACGCCGAACCCATGGGTTTCGAGCGTCTTTTTTGCGGCTTCAACAACACGTGGGTGGTCACTCAGGCCGAGGTAATTGTTCGCACAAAAGTTGAGCACCTTCTGCCCGTTCTGGAGCGTGATCTCCATGTTTTGCGGGCTGGCAATGATGCGCTCCTCCTTGTAGGTGCCGGCATCGCGGGTTTCCTGTAGTTTTTTTTGTAGGCGGTCTTTGAGGCTTCCGTACATAGCTGGGGGTTTCGTGATCGGCGGTAAATCTACCGTTACACTAACGAAACTACGGATTTTTGCGCAGCTATGCACATGGAGGCGGTGGCTACAAAGCAAAACTGTGGGTAACTCGAAAGCTACCCACAGTTTGTGTCAGGCGGTATCGGCGCGCTGGTTTAACGTATCAGCGTCACGTTGCCGGTGATGCGCTGGCGAGTACCGGCACCGTCGATGTAGGTCAGGGTGTAGAAGTAGACGCCTTCCGGCAGCTCGGGGTCGGGGCGCCAAATGACTTGTGAGCCCTGCTGGGCAAAGTGCGTCGTACCGTTGCGGTCGAAGACCACCAAGTTGATATTCAAGAAGTTGTCGCTACCAACGATCAACTCATCGTTGATGCCGTCTTCGTTGGGCGTAATGACGTTCGGAATGTTGAAGGTCTCCAACCCGACGGTCAAGGCCCCGGCAGAACGCACGGTATCCCAGCACGCGCCCTGATTCACGATCAGCGTGATATCGTACGTTCCCGTCTCCAGATAGTCATGCGGCATGGGCACACTGTCGGAAGAGGTGTAGCCGTCGCCGAAGTTCCAGAACCAGCTGGTTGGGAACTCGGGGCGGGCGTAGGTGATGGTCGTGAGGTTCAGGAAGGCCAGCTCGACATCCGGCAGGCTGTCGGTGAACGGCAGCGGCGGCGACGTCTCGAACGCTGCTTCGATCAGGATACCTTCCGGCATATTCACAGTTTCAGTGAGGGTGGTGCAAGCGTCAGAAACAGTTAGCAGGTAGTCGCCGGGAACAAGATCTGAGATCAAGGAAATCTGGCTGCTCACATCCATCGCCCCGCTCACTTCATACAGATACGGCCGGGCACCCCCCTCTGGCAGCACTTTGATACGACCGTCGTTATCGCCGAAACAATCTTCGCGAATCACGTTGTAGTCAAAGCTCAGCGGCGGCAGGGTGGGCACAAAACTATCGTCGGCATCCAGGGTGAGCGTGCAGCCGTTTTCGTCGTAAATGATGATCTCGTACTGTCCGGGGCCCAGGTTCTGGACGTTGCCGTCATCGACGAACGTGCCGTCTACGGTGTAGGTTAAATCGCCCGTGCCACCGCTGGCGGTGAAGAAGATACCGCCGTCGTCGTTGCTGGGGTCGTTGTCGTCGCAGCTGGCCGGGGTGATGCTGTCGATCGTGTAGCTCAGCGGGCCAGGTTCAACGAGGGTGATGGTCTGCGGTGTGGTCTCGCAGCCATTGGCATCCGTCACGAAGACCGTGTACGTTCCAGCCGCCAGGTCGCCGAAGATGCCATTGGCCTGCGAGCGATTCTCATCGCCGGTCAGGACATAGGTCAGCGGCGGGTTATTGCCACTGGCGCTCACGACGATGCGCCCGGTGATGCCACCGTTGCAGCTGATGTCGCTCGAGTCGGTCACAGTCATCGACAGACCGGCCTGATCGCCAATAGCGACGGTGATGACGGGGCTGAGAAAGCCGTTCGCATCTCGGGCCTGCACCTCATAGCTACCCACGCCCAAGCTGCCGAAGCTCGGCGAGGATTGGTAGTTTGCGCCATTGTCTATCGTAAACTAGAAGGGCGCTGTGCCCCCATTCGCAGCGACTTCCAGACTGCCGTCCAGGTTATTCGGGCACAGGGCATCGGTACTGGAAACGAGGCTGATACTCAGTACAGTCGGTTCGTTGATGTTGATGCTGAGCGGCAGACTAACGCAGCCACTGTCATCGCGGGCGCGAATCTGGTACAGCCCGGGCGCCAGGCCCGTGAAGCTGTTACCGCTCTGCCAGGGGCCGCCATCAAGACTGAATTCGTACGCGCCCCAGCCACCGTTGCCGATGACCGTAATACTGCCGTCGTCGGCCCCATTGCAGGAGATATCGGACTTATTGTCCAGCGTTACACTGACGACATCTGGCTCGGGTACGGTCACCTCAATCGTGTCGGACACACACAGCGAATCATCGCGCACGCGCACGACGTACGTGCCCGGCAGCAGATTCGAGTAGCTGTCATCGTTGTTCCAGCTGAGGCCATCGTCGAGGGTAAACTCATAAGCGGGCCAGCCGCCGTTGCCGACCAGACTCATCCCGCCGTTGTTGTCGCCATTGCAGTTGATGTTCTGCACCTCGTCGAGTGTGACGAATAGCGAATCGGCTTCCAGAACAGTCACCGTCTGCAAATCCGCCACACAGCCATTGCCGTCTCGAATAATGGTTTCGTAAACGCCCGGTGCGAGGTCGTCGAAAATGTTGCCCGGTTGGAAGGTCGCGCCGCTGTCCAGAGAGTACTCGTAAGGCGGGACGCCACCCTCAATGAGCAGTTCGATCTGCCCGTTTTCTTCGTCCAGACAGCGCTCGTTTTCTACGAGTGCAGACGGCTGCAGCTGGTCGGGTTGTGTCAAAATCAGCGGGTTATCCGGCAAGCTGGCCGTACAACCGCTGTCATCGCGTACGATGAACGTATAGCTACCGGCCGGGAAGTTGCTGAACTGCGTGCTGTTCACGTAGTTCAAGCCGCCATCGAAGGAGACGTCGTAGCCATCCACCGGGTCGGGCGAGCCGCCAGTGACCGTCAGGTCCACAAAACCGTCGTTGCCGTTAAAGCAAGAGACATGCGTGCTGTCGTTCAGCGAGACCACCAGCTCGTCGGGCTCTTCAATGCTCAGGTCGAGCAGTCCGCTCAGACAGCCATTTGCATCGCGCACAAAAGTGGGGTAGCCACCGGCCGGCAAGTCGAAGAACGACGCGCTGCTTTGCCAGGTCGTGCCGTTGTCGATGCTGTATTCGTAGGGCGGGGTGCCACCAACGATGCTCGGCAAAGAATCTAGAATGATCCAGCCGTCGTCGGCCTGGAAGCAGCTTAAGTTCTTGAGGCTGAACAAGCTCGCGACCACGGGGGTCGGTTCGGTAATCGTAACGACCGAGCTGTTGCTCAAACAACCG